>JAFKFM010000013.1 GCA_017308135.1 Alphaproteobacteria bacterium | reverse complement strand
GTCGGGACAGAGTTCGACCACCATGCGAATAGGGATTGCGCTGGCGGTTCGAGCGTTGCTGGGGTCAGCCATCTCATGGGCGCCCGGTGCCGGGTCAGGTTCGGATGAACTAGGCTCCTCCGGGCTTGAGTTCTGAGTCCGATCGGCCGGTGAAGTTGGCGGGACGGGCTCGATCGGATCAAGATGTTGTTCGAGAGCTTTGACGATCGCTTTTGCCAAGCTCACCAGTTCGACAACGATGGGCTCAAGAATCTCACATTTCGGGACGCGAGGAAGCCGGGTCAGGATCTCTCGGAACGTCCGATGATAGGAGGCCCAATCGGCGGCGACGCCCTGCTCCACACCAGTTGCAATCATCTTGGCGATGTCACGCCGCGCCAAGGTCATCTGTTCGCGAAGAATGCCAAGCGCCTGGCGTTTGGCGATCGCGGCCTCGGCCAGAGCGGCGAATTCATCGGACCGGGCCACGATCGGCCCAAGATCGAAGCCAAAGGCCTGCTCGATATCGCCGGAGCTCGCCTTGCGTGCGTAGCGTTTGCCGTTCGGACTATCGCGTCGGAGAACGAGCCCGTGATCGACCAGCGCTGCAAGGTGGCGGCGCAACGTCGAGGCGGCCATTCCGTGGGCGCGTAACGCGAGAAGACGATTTGACGGGAATACGACGAGATCGGCGGCGCCGGCGGTCAACACCGTGTCAGGATGAAATGAGAGCAGCGCATTGAGAACCGCGAGTGTGCGGTCAGAAACCGGCAGCGATGTCCGTGCCTCGCAGATGTTTCGGAACACCTGCCATTTGTGTACGGGCTTGCCGTGGGGACAATCTCTGACGTCGCGCTGCACCTTTACGGTGCTGAGCGATAGCGGTCGCCGTCCAAACGGCGTGATCGGATTTTGGTCAAGCATCTCCATTCGCGTCCTCTCGTTGGGAGAGCGCGGGGCAAACAAAGACCGTGGCGTAAAAACGCGAGTCCTCTTGAACTGTCGGATGGCGCGGGCTAAAATGCCTTCATGCGTTAGGGGCATTGTTGGCGATTGGCATCGCCAGCCCGCTCATCCTCACGAGAGACCCGGCTCTGCCGGGTTTTTCTTTGTCCGAACGCACCTCTCTTGGTTGAATCGAATCTTGGTTGAATCGAATCCGTCTATTATATTGAATGTTGGTCTGCCGTCCAACGTGTAGGCTTGGCGGATCGACGGAACGGTTTGCGTTGGAAATGCGCGAGGAATCAGCGATGAGCGACAAGCGTTGCCGCCGAAAGGCAGCTCACGCAGCGCAAGGCAGCACCTTGCGGAGTGCGTTCCAGGCAGGATTGGAAGCGCTCAGGCTGGAATCGGGGCTGAGCCGGCGGGAATTCGCGGAGCAGCTCGGCATTCCGCGATCAAGCTACTTTCACTTGATGACGTCGGCGGCGAATCCTAGCCTCGATTACATCGAGCTCATCGCTGAGCGGGCGGGGGTCGATCCCTTGCGACTGCTGCGCCAATTGACCAATTCGGCCGGAGCCCGGCGCCCGGACATCAGGGATAGACACGCGGCAACGTGAGTCGTTTCAAAGACTTGCCTGTACAGTTTCCAACGTCCAATATACTGGACCTCGGGATTCGTGTATGTTCCCCGTCGTTTCCTCGCGTGGACCCGAAAGCCAGTCAAACGATGCCGCCTGTTCGCAAGCCGCTGCCCGTCGATCATTCGATCCTGAATGAGATGCTGGCGATCCGCCTGCAACAGCTCGAGATCGAAAACGGCGGCATGGAAGCCTTCCTGCCAAAGACGGGGTTGGCGCGCGGCACCTACTACACAATCGTGCGCGGCATCGGGAATCCAACGCTGAGGACGATGGAGCGGATTGCCTCGAGCCTGAACATGAGCGTGCTCGAGCTCTTAGGTTTCGAGGCCGCGGATGCGCGCCGCGCTCTTAAGAAAAGCGGCGTCAACTACGACGAGCTGGTCTCCGCAATCGGCAAGAAAAATCGGGCCGACCGCGGTCTCGCGCGGCAGACACGATCGCGAAAACTTCCTTCGTAGCGGACCGGATTCGCGTCGGGCGCCGGCCTTCAGGTAGGAGCGGCGGGGAGGCCGAAGCCTCCCCGGTATTCGCTATGCCGCGGCGCGTTCGCTGGCTTGCGCCAATCGGCCGAGCTCGTGAGCGATGAGATCGACCGTGTAGACCCGTTGGCCATCGCGTTCGAAGCTGCTCTGCCGAAGCCGTCCGCGCACATGGACCAGATCGCCCTTGCTGACGTGCTCGCTCACGTAGGACTGGATCGCCTTCGTGAAGATTGTGACCTCGTTCCAGTGCGCGTCGTCCCTCCACTGGCCTTTGTCGCCCTTGAATGGGTAGTTGGCGCAGATGCTGACGCGAAGGGTCTTGCCGACTTGCTTGATGGTTCCGACCCGACCGATGAGGGTGAATTCGGCGATATTGCGCATTGTCTTTCTCTCTTCTGTGGGGCTGTGCCCCGTTGCGATGGCGATCCGTTCATGGCCGGGAAGACGAAACAGAGCCGGAGCCGCCAGAGGCGCCGGAGCCACGAATTTTGGCGCCGCAGGCGCATGCGCGAGGAATGCCGGTCGGGGTCCCCGCTTGCGGGGGAAACCGGCAGGGGAAAATTCTTGGCTCCAGGGGCCGACGTGCCGTCGACGGCCATAGGAATCCAGCCATGCAACCGGAGCAACAGCCCGAACGGGAGAACGACCTGCCATCGCCGCCAGTGCCCGGATCTTCGGTCGGCGCAACCAAAAGGACGGCCATGTGGGCATCGCGGCGTTTCGCACATTTGCCGACGGACGACATTTCGGAAGCGCCGACCTGTCCTGACGAGTACGATCGTCTTGGCGATTCCCAGGACGCGCACGGCCCGCGGCAGAGAGATCGAGCAGTGTGGAACGGCCGCGCAGTTTCAGTTTTCTGCGACACGCGGGTCGCTCGATCAACCGTTCGCAGTCAGGTGCGCCCATGGTCCAAGCTCGAGAACGCAGGGCAAAACGAGGATGTGGAGATGAGGCCGTCATCGCGTCACGCCCGGCGCTTTTCGTTGAGACGCGAATTGATCTGCGACATCAAAATCGGGCCGAGCGAAAATTCTCCGGCCTCCGCTTTCCGGGTCAGTCCGCGGAGATAGCCGCCGGCGGATCTGATCGCAGCGCCGCGCTGCAGGATGCACGCGACGACAATCGCAGCCGGCGTCTCGCCCAGCACAGTTTGCGCCTCTTCCCAGGCGCTCGGACTGATCCCCAGCATCGATCGAACCACTGCGGCGGTCGCGAGCAAATCCCGCCAGTTCGAAATCCCGCCCTTGGCGTAATCCACGATGTCTGGGCAAGCGTTCAGCACCATTCCCAACGGATACGTCCCTTCCGCCACCCTCGGTGGTTGAGGTTTGGGCTCCGCCCTCGCCGCCCTGCCTTCTCGAAGGCTAGGTTCAAGATCAATTAGGGGATCTGTATTTGAATTCTGTATGTGGCGCTCAGTATGGGACTCATTGGCGCTTGAATCAGTGGATTTGATGTGTGTTTCCAGAAGATTGAGGACGTCATCTGCAAGCTGTGACAGCTCTTCGGCGATCGGCTCGAGTTCTTGCCTCGTTGCGGTGCGTGGAATCTGATCGACGATCGAGCGGAAGGCGGCATGGACTTCCTGCCAATCGGCCGGCCCCTGCCCGTCTCGACGTGTCGGAACATCTTCCTCGATGCCGGTGGCGATCATCTTGGCAATGTCCCGCCGGCACAGCGTGATCCGCTCCCGGACAAGCTTGAGCGCCCGCGCTTCTGCCTCGATGTCGGCCGCCAGACTCTCGAACTCCTCCGATCGAACAACCAGTGGCGATATGTCGAAACCAAACGCCAGTTCGATCTCGCCGGCGCTGCCCTTACGCGCATAGCGCTTGCCGTTGGGGCTATCGCGCCGGACGACCAGGCCGGCATCGACGAGAACCGCGAGGTGACGCCGCAGTGTCGATGCCGGCATCCCATGCGCCCGCAGCGACAACTGATGGTTCGACGGGAAGACGATCAGGTCGTCTTCACCGGTAAGCGCGGTCTCGGGGTGGAAGGTCAGCAGCGCGTTCAAGACCGATAACGAGCGCTCGGAGACGCCCAGGCGCGGCCGCGCTGTGCAGATGGCATGAAAGATCTTCCATTTGTGTACGACCTTCTCGGGTGGCCGCGCGGTGGCCACCATTTGGCTTGCCACGTGGGCAAGCGTCAGCGATCGCCGCCCAAAGGGCGTCGTTGGAGAGTGTGACTGCATGTCTTTGCCTCAGTTAGGGCAAAGAAAATCTGCTCGTCAAAACGACGCCGTCTCTCACGAGACACTTGACTGCGATTCGCGGAAGTGATTCTCTGTCAGTCGCCAAACACGACAGAGGGGCTTCCGGGACGGTGACGTTTCGGGAGCCTTTTCTTTTGCCTATGGTTCTCCGACTTGGTTGCGGTGCCTTGATCCGGTCGGCTCATTCCGACCAGGCAAGCTGGGTTATGCTGGCGGATCGCCAGCTTTGAATTCGTCGTAGAGCGTCTGAAGCCGCTTTCTGACAAAGTCGCCGAACTTAGGAGCGACGCGATCGTCAAATGTCAGCGTGAGCTTCTTGCCGGCACGCGAGACCTTGGCAGCATGCGTTCCATCCTTTGCCGCCCACGTTTCAGCGCGAGCGCGCGACGTCTTCTCGCGTAGCCCCGCCGCCAGTGTCTCGAAGCGTTTATCCGTTTCCAGGGCACGAAAGCTCGGGGCCTTGACCATGTCGATCGCACGAGTGCGATTGTCTTCGTGCTCCAGCAGATCCGTTAGTTCCTGCCAGCGCACCCGGCCGAAGGCTGGTGCCGGCCCAATCGCGTCTATAACGGCTGCTGGAACTCGGGTCGCGATCGAGATGAGCCGTGAGAGAGCGGCTTTGTCGACGTTGAGCGACGCCATAATGATCTCGCGCGAAAACTTCCGATCTTCGAGTCTCGCTGCAAAGCGGGCACGCTCGATAAAAGTAAGATCGGTGCGCCCGCTGTTCTCCTGGCCCTGCGCAATGACCAATTGCTCATCGGTCAGCGAGCGCACCACCGCCCGTACTTTGATGCCAAGATCTCGGGCGGCTCGCAGGCGTCGGTGGCCAAACGCTACCTCGTAGCGCTCCGTGTCGCTGGGCTTTGGGCGAACGAGAATCGGGACGTTTTGTCCGTGGTCGCGAATCAACTCGCGGAAGGCCGCGTTCTGCTCCTCGGTGGCTTCCATTCGGTCAGGGATGAAAGAATTGTCGATGAGCGCCGGGTCGAGTTCAACAATCACCTGGCCTTCGATGAGCTTTTGCTCGATTTCTTCCGCCCGTTTGACTTTCTCCGAGATGCCGCCAAGCGATTGCGATATTGCGCCAAGCGCACTCGATTGTTTGATCGGGCGATCAAGTCCCAGCAACGGCCGAACCCGATTGGCGGGCGAAATGGCTGCCGCTTCTTGTGGTGTCTGATCCGCCGTCGTCGGAAGATCAAAGCTGATCTTGCGCGCCATGGCTAATTCCTCTTCCAGACTTGCTTGATGAGGCTTTCGATTTCTCCGTTCACGAGATCGAGAGCTTCGATGGCGCGGTCGTAAGTGCCGCGCGTAAACTGCTGTCGTTCGACCTCGTACAAGGTCTGCTTGGTGAGCCCGGCATCTGCTATTGCGGTGCTCTTCACCATCGGATGAGTCAGAACGCGTGAGCCGAAGATGGAGCGCATCAGACCGACCATCGTCGTTTGTGGGCCGTCACTAGGCTCATAACGGGTGACGAGATAGCGCATCCAATCGTATTGGGTCGCTCCGCCGGCCTCGGCGACGACATCAAGCAGACTTCCGGTCATGTTCAGGAATTGCGACATCGACATCACGTCGAGCATCTGAGGATGGACGGTAATCAAAACTGCTGTCGCAGCGCACAGTGCAGACAGGGTGAGGAAGCCGAGTTGCGGAGGGCAATCGATCACCACGACATCGTAGGCGTCGCTAACCTGTGCCAGAGCTTCCCCGATTCTGGCGAAGAACATCGAGTCGTTGCTCTGTCGCGTCATCAAAGCCTTGGGTGTCTCGTGCTCGAATTCCATGAGTTCGAGCTGACCCGGAACAATGTGGAGATTCGGAATGTAGGTGGCGCGCACGATCTCCGGCATTGGACGGCGCTCGCTGTCGTAACGGATGGCGCCGAAGATTGTCTCGTTGTCGCCCACATCGAGCTCGGGCTGGTGTCCGAACAACGTTGACATGCTTGCTTGCGGATCGAGGTCGATGGCCAGGACGCGGTAGCCTCGAAACGCGAGATACTGCGCGAGGTGGGCGGCGGTGGTCGTCTTGCCGCTGCCGCCCTTGAAGTTCATGACCGAAATGACCTGGAGAGCCTCGGTATCGCGCCGATGTGGGACGTAGCGACGCGCACCTTTTCCCGCGCTGTCGAGGTCGCGGCGCAACCCATCGACGTCTTCGATCGAATAACTCCGACGGCTGTTCGCTGGTGCTGGAGGGCCCTTTCCTTCGGATACCAATTGGCGGAGGTAGCCTTCAGCTATGCCGATGAAGCGCGCGGCTTCCGCCGACGAAAACCGACGAATCGTCTTCTCAGCCGCTGGCGGGAAGTCGCGAAGCTGCTGGGCGCGTAGTCGTGCCGAAAGCTCCGCTGCGTCCGCATTGATCAGAGAGCGGAGATCACGCACATTCTCGTCGAGAGGTTTCGCTGACGTTGGCATCCTAATCTCTGCATCTGCGGAATATTGAGCAGTTTGCCTCAAAATGCGCTGATGGAGAGTAATGCCCGATTCTCTCGGTGCCGCAAGGATTATTGAGTTAACGAGAGGTTAACGGCGCCACCCTAGCGTCGCGGGTAGGTCCGAAGCCTCGCGCGCGAATCAGTCTTCACGTGACGCAGTTGTACGCTGACAACTTAGCACCGAACACCCGATTCGCCGCTCCCGACCGCCCGCGGAACACTCATGCCTTTCGAGGGCAGTTGTACGCGGACAACTTAATGAAGGGCCCCTCCTAGACACCAAGGCGGACGGCCCGCCCACGAACACGCTCGGCGTCGTTGTAGTAGCTTGCCGCCTGCTGCACCGACCGGTGCTGCGACTGCTGCATCGCCTCTGGAAGGGCAACGCCTTGGCGCGACGCCTCCGTCAAATAGCCGGACCTCAGCCCATGTGCGGAGAACTCCCTCGGCTCCAGGCCCGCCATCGCGCAGCGCCGCTTGACGATGAGATTGATCGACTGGGGGGTCAGCGCCCTCTCCTCGACCGCCTCCCAGCGATCGATGGCCCGGAAGATCGGTCCCTTGCCGATGTCGGCACGCTCGAGCCATTCGCGCAGCGCCTCGACCGGAGGCCCGACCAGAAGCACCCTCCCCGCCTCGTCCGCGACTCCAGTTTTGGTTCGGCCGAGATGGATCGCCACGCACGGCAAAGTCGGTGAATGAGGATCCTTAGGATCGAGCGGCACCGCGGGCTCCTCGCTGATCTGTTCGACCCGGAGCCGCGCCACCTCGCTGCGCCGTCGTCCACCGGAGGCAAAAGCCAGCAGCAGAATTGCGAGATCGCGGGTATCGGCGAGACGGTCGGAGCGACACGATTCAAGCAGCCGGTCCAGCACGTCCCGCGTGACGGCCCGCTTGCTCTTGCGCTGTCGGGGCCGGGTACTGGCCCGCACCGCCAGCCTGACTGCCGTGCGAAGACTGGGCGAATGGAATGGACCCTCCTGCCCTTTCCAGCGATGCAGCGTGCCCCAATTCGCGAGCCGGCGCTTCACCGTCGATGGCGCATGCGGCCCATCGGTGCGAAGCAGCAACGCCTCTCGCAACTCCGTCGCTACCTCGGCCGGCATCCCGTGTTGCGGGTCGGTTTCGCGCTCGGCCGGATCCCACAGGTGATGGGCCACGTATTTCAAGGCCAGGCTTTCCGGCGCCGGCCATGGCAGCGGCGCGCCGGTCGCGGCTTTCGCCCAACCCTCAAGATAGGCCAGATCGGAGGCGAGCGCCCGCAAGGTGTTCTCGCCCATGCCCTCGCGCGCGAGATGCTTCAGCGTCGCGACGTCATCGTCGGTCAGGAGCTCGGCCAGCCGATCACGCCGCTCCATCGGCAGGATCGCCGAGAGCGCGTCGAGCTGTAACGCCCGCCGGGTTTCGGGGTCGGAGACCAGCGCGCGCGAAGTGATGTCGTCCATAAGCGGCGCTCTCTCAAAAACCGTAGCTTCGATCCGCCCAGCGCAGCAGCACGCGGGCGTCGGGGTCGGGAAGCCGTACGCGCTGGGCCTTCACGCCTTCAGCGATCGCAAGTCCGATTTCGGGGTCGACCCAATGGCCGTGGGTCATCAGAAAGAACCAGCCAAAGGGTAGGCCAATCTCACGATCGACGCCTTCTCCGGCGTCATCAGCGGTCGCTCTTTCGGCGGCCGCAGCGGTCGGGGAATAAAGCCGACGTCGCGGTCGCCTTTGAGGGTGTAGTCGCGGGCATCCAGCGCCCAGTGCGCGAAAACGCGCTGCGGTCTGGCGTTCGATTCCTCCCAGTCCTGAAAGAACCGCAGCTCACGCGGCACAGTCGAAATAGTCCGGGATCGCGTCGAGGAACGGCGTTTCGCGCGTTCCGCCCGGCCCGACCTCCCGAATGACGCGCCGTTCCAGCTCGGGCCGCTTGGCCTCTCGCTTCTCGCGCTCGATGCGGCCGCAGCGATCGAGGAAGCTCCGGACGTGAATCATCGCGCCGCCGGCGCCGTCGAGCAGGCGGTAAACCGGGCCGGCAAGGCGATCCGAGTCCGGAAGCTGATGGGTGCGAGGCCAGCTCGGATCGAGCAGCTCCTGTTCGCCCCACGGACGGTAGTCCGGGTTGACGATCGGTCCGGCCCGCCATTCGATCTCCCGTCCAAGCGCAATCTGTAGATAGTCGGCCGCGCCCGGTCCGGTCGGCGCCGACACGAAGGCGCTGGAGCCGCGCCATTCTGTGATCTGCAGATCGGTCTCTTTCAGACGCGACCAGACCGCCTTGATGTCGCCGCCGTCCTTGGCAATCTCGGCCGTCATCCATGGCCGCAATTCGCCGAGCCGCGTGCCGTCCGGCTGGAGGATCGACCTTGTGTCGCGCCAGTAATCGTCATCGATCGGCGCGAGGTCGAACGCAAAACCAGGAAACGCCGCATTGAGGGCTGGGACCATGTCCGTATCGGCCGAGGCCGGATCGAGCCCGGCCATGACGGTTTCGAGCGAGGCGGCATCCGGGAGGCGGGCAGGGGTGCTCATTCCGGCGCCCCTTTATCAGTCCAGGGGTTCAACAGCGGCACGCCCAGCGTCGCGAAATCCTTGGTGTTGCGGGTCGCGAGCACCAGCTCACGGTCGAGTGCCGTGGCCGCAAAGAATCCGTCCATGACCGAGAGCGCGAAGCCGCTCTGGCGGGCCTGCGCCATCAGGCCGCCCCAGCATTCGGCGATCGCGGGATCGATCGGCAGGATCCGCCCGGCGAAGCGCGCCGGCAGATCCTCCGCGAGCCAGGCGGTCAGCGCCTCGCGACGGCGGCCATCGTCCATCAGAGCGATGCCGCGCCGGAGCTCGGCGATCGACGCGACGCTGATGAACGTCCGGTCCTCGTCGACCGTATCGAGCCAGGCGAGAACCGTCGGATCGGGCGCCGGTCGGCGAACTTCGGAGAGCACGTTGGTGTCGAGCAGGAGGTTCATAGATCAAGGTCGCGCGGCTGATCGCGGACCCGATCGAGAACGAGATTGGCGTCGCGCAGGGGCGAGGCCATCAGGAACTCGGCCAGCGTGCCCTTGCGGACGGTCTTGCGCGCCCATTCCTCAGCCGAGACGATGACGACGCTCGGCTTGCCGTGGCGGGTAATGATCTGCGGGTCGCTCTGGGCGCGCTCGATCACCTCGGAGAGGCGGGCCTTTGCACCGGCGACCGTCCAGTGATCCGATTCCTGAGCGGGGGTTTTTCGGGGGATTGTCACGACCTGCTCCTGTGACCATAATGACCATAATGACCATTGTGACTATAAGGAAGATCGCCGCGACTTTCAACGGGCGCCGTGCGGAGAAGCCGCCCCTGCGGTAATATCGGGGCGAACGGAGGGAAGTCGCCATGAGCCGTCACCCCGGCCAAACCAACACGCCGCCGGCGGCGGCAGCCGAACGCCAAGCGACCGGGCGCGATCGTCGGGCCGTTCGGACCGTCGATCTGACCGAGGAGGACATTGCCGCGATCGAGGCCTCGGAGATGACGCCCGGCTTTGAGCACCTTGATGCCGAGCTTGAGCCAGAGCCGGCCTCGCTGGTCGAGAAGGGCGTGCGGTTCGCGCGAGAACTCCGCGCGCGAGGCGACAGGACCGATGCGCGGCCGGCCGACAAGGCCTTTCGCGACGGCCTCTACGACGACCGTTGAACTCGGCCGACACAGGTGTCGGCCAAAGCCGCGCCGTCGTTGCCGCCAAGCGAGCGCATCCGGAGGAGGGGAGAGGGCTGTCAGGGCTGCGTCCTCTCGTCGATCGGCGGCCCGGCGGGCATGATTTTCCGGGCTCCGGGCCGTCAGAATCGCTGATTTGCGATTCCGTGTCCAACACTATCGATAAGGGTTAGTTATCGATAGTCAGAGTCAAGCGCGAGAAGGCATCGCTATGACGGAAGCTATATTCGTGATAGCTTCCGTTTCATCGATTCTCGTTAAGGTTATCAAGACCTTGCATTCTGGCTACCATATCCCCGATCCGCTGCCTTGGGCCCAGATCGCCGGGCCGCTCGCCGCCGCCGAAGATGCCGTTGCCCGGCTCGACGAGCGCCTCGCCAAGAGCCCGATCCGTGACGGCTGGATCGCCCGGACTCACTTCACCGACGCCTGCGCCAGTCTGTGGCTGGAAGGCGAGCTCGTCCACCTCGACGATCTCGTTCTCCACGACGCCGGCATGGATGTCCGCGCCCCGACTCACGAGCTCACCCGCGCCCACGCCGTGCTGCGCACGCGACGGCGCATCGCCGACGGCAAACCCGATTGGGCACTGTCGGTGGCCGGGCTCGCTGGGCTGCGGGGGAGGGGAGGGTTCGGCAACCGGGAAGAGGAGGCAGTCGAGCGGAATGAGGAAAAGGACGAGCCGCTCGGTGTGGAAGACGGAGACGGCGCGGCGGACGCCGCCGAGCCGTTTCGCGTCACTCCAACGGACGACCGGCTGGCCGAGGTCTTCGCCTCGGTGGACGCGGCGATCGCCCAGGCCGACCGGACGATGACCGGCGAGATCGCCAGGCAGACGAAGCGAGCGCCCGAGCGTGACCCGCTCGTCTACGACCTCGATTGGGACGAAGGCGAACGCCTCGATGCCTGGCGCGCCGTCGTCGATCAGACGCGCGGCCTGCCGCCTGCGCTGGCGGCGGCGATCGCCGCCGACGCCTGGAGCGCGCTCGAGCCGCTGCAACACACACCCTGGCTCGGCCGGCTGCTCGCAGCCAGCGTGTTGCGCGAGCGCGGCAAAACGCGTTGGCATCTGTCTTGTCTCCATGACGGGCTCAAAGCGATCCCGCGCGAGCGGCGGCGGCCGCGCGATAGCGCCGGACGCCTCGCCGTCGAGCTTCAGGCGACCACCGCCGCGGCCGAGGCCGGGCTCAAGGACCATGATCGCTGGCTGACCGCCCGCACCCTGCTGGCCCGCAAGCTCCACGGCCGCCGCTCCACCTCCCGGCTGCCGGCCCTGCTCGACTACGTGTTGACCCGGCCGATCGTCTCGGCCGGCATGATCGCCGAAGAGCTGGAGATCACGCCACGCGCCGCCCAGGACCTCGTCGCGGACCTCGGCTTGCGCGAGGCGACCGGAAGGGGACGGTACCGGGCATGGGGGATTCTCTGAGAATGCGTGCCGTCGGTTGGCGGGGGTCGGAAGCACGGCGGAATCGCCCAGTCGACGCGGACGGCGCTGCCGGGCTTGAGGGAAGGACGAGAGGCGTCAGCCTCTCGTCCGAAATCTCAGGGGCTCACGCCATCGAAGTCACCGTAGACTAGACGGTTCGCCGAGAAGCTCACGCCGGTCTCGTTGGCGATCTGATCGATGATGCTGCGCAGGCTGCATAGCTCCCCATCGGTTACCTCGCGAAGGCTCGGATCGGTGTCGCCAAGAGGACGCCAGCACCTTGAACGGGCGTCGAAGATCTCGCGGGTCCCGAGGTCGATGATGAGATCGTCGAGCAGCGGATGCGGCCGGTCCGACAGCCACCGATTTGCGAATTCCGCCTCGATCCAGAAGAGGTCTTCGCAAGCCGTCTGATAGCGTGTCGATGCTTCATCGAGCGCCGTCTCTCGCTCCGCGGCGAGAGCTTCGCGCATCAGCTCGATGAGCTGGCAGAGTTTTGCGACAAGCCGGTCGTGTGCACAGCGCGCAAGATGGTTGTCGCAACCAAGCCGGTTGGCCATGACCACGAGTTTGAAACCACAGAAGCGCGTAAACAGCGTGAGATAGTCGATATCGGACATGAGGTGTCTCCTTTCGTTCTGACGAGAGGAGGCTGCGCCGTAGCCGCGAGGGGTCAGGGATCGCGAAGCGACCGCCAGCGGCGGCGAGCGGGGGAGCCGGTTTTCTGACGACGGCCTGGAAGGGCGGCGGCTGAAAATTGGGGGAACCGCGATGTCCTTGACGCCGGAGTGGCGGGTGCACAATTCGATGTCAGAGAGAAAGGAAACCACGGCGCCAACGAGGCGCCGTGTCCGTATCCGGCACGAGCCGGCCGGGTGCGCGAGGGGAAACCATCGCGACGAGTCGGCCGGTCGATCCGGGCGCCTCGTCTTGCGAGAGGATCGTTACCCGAATGGGCGGAGACCGCTCGCGGGCTCCGTGAGCGAAGTGAATAGAGCCGTCCGCCGCAGGCGGCTCGCCCAAGCCCCCCATTTTCACCAGGCTTGAGTCGGTCTCAAGTAGCGCCAACGTCAGAGAGGTCATCAGGCCTGAAGTCTCGATAACGGAAGGACGTCTCATCGTCCGGAAACGACAAACCGTCCCGCATCAGGCACCAGACGGTCCATTCTGTCTTGATGGTGGTATCGACCAGCCAGATCTCGTCCGGCCGATCAGGTCTTCCCTTGAGCGCTTCTTCGGCTGCTTCGAGAATGACAACATGGTTCGACAGAGAGAGGTCGCGGTTTTCCAGGATAAGCACGGACCGCGCCCCTGTGCCCTTCCAACTCTGGAGCTTGGGCAGCTTCTTGGCCAAGGCGGCGCGCATCCGTTCAATGCGAAGCGTTTCGTAATTGGGCGGCGCAAAGCGACCACAGAACACCCGGCCGTAGGCTACCTCAGGCAGCAACCAGCCGATCTCGCGGTGGAGATGCAGGTCAACGCCCTCTACCGTTCCCCGCCGATGGCTCTCGCGGCCATGCGGCCCCCGGCTTCGTGTTGGGACGGCCGGGCACTCGGCATGCATCGCGGCGGCGGCCTCGCGCACCCAGGCTATAATGGCCGCCTGCGCTTCGGCGATACGTTTCGGCTTGAGCCCCTGGCTCGGATGGATGGCGAAGGTGAGCCGATAGCTGCCGGGAGACGGCATGTGATGGTCAAGCGCATGTTCGATCGGCGCGATAAAGGCCGCGAAATCGACGTCCTTGTGAATCTGGCCGTCAAAGGCTTCAACGACAGTGTGTTCCAATGCGTAGGTCTGGCCGGCGAGATCGAAGACATATTCCACGGGAGGACCAACCCGGTCGTCCTCTGGAGAGCTGGCATTGGCCCGCACCGCACCGTGGCGCTCCTCAAGCACCCGGGCGACGGCGTCGCAGCCGCGTCGCTCATTGTCGATCGGTTTAGCGGGCATCTCGGGAGGCTGCTTTCGGAGCTGGCGATCGGGCCGACCTTGACTTACAATGCAAATGCATTACATCGGTCGGCATAACGACGCAAGGAGCCGGCAATGGCCAAGACGGCTGAAATCCTCGAAATCCCCGCCACCATCACGGACCGCGGCCAGACGACCGTGCCTGCCGCCATCCGCAAAATGCTCGCCCTCGGCAAACGTGACCAGGTCGTGTTTCGCGGGCTCGCCGACGGCACCGTCGTGATCGCGAAGAAGGACTCGCGCGCCGACGACGGCGATCCGGTGATCGGCACGTTCCTCGCATTCCTGGCCAGCGATATGGCGAACGAGCCGGCCCGGATTCGGCCGGTGCCGAAGTCGCTGGTCACGCGCGCCAAGGGTCTCGTCAAGGGCCTCAAGGTCGATCTCGACGCGGCTCTGCCGGAAGATGATGCGTGAGCGACGATACCTTCGAGGTCAACGGTTGGACAATCTATGCGCATCCGCTGTTTCTCGACCAGCTTGAGGCGATGATCGCGGCGGTCGAGAAGGCGCGTGAAAAGGATCCGAAGGGGTACAAAAAGAAACGCGCCGCAAAGCTCCTCGCGGCGGTCTTGAAGGTGGCGTTCGAGGATATCCCGAGTGACCCGACCCGCGACATCTACCGGCAGGGCGGCACGCTCGGCGACGAGTACAAACACTGGTTCCGCGCAAAATTCCTGCAGCAGTTCCGGCTATTCTTTCGCTACCAGCAATCGGCGGATTCCAAGATCATCGTGCTGGCCTGGGTGAACGATGACTCGACGTTACGCGCTTATGAGAGCGCCAACGACGCCTACGCCGTGTTTCGGAAGATGCTGGATCGCGGGAATCCGCCCGATACGTGGAAGGAGCTTCTCGCCGCCGCATCGAGCGCCGGCGCGAAACGCCGCCTCACGCGTGCGACGCGCGGGGAATAGCCCGCGCAAGCGGCGCATCGATATTGGCTGCATAGCGCTGCGCGTGGCAGCGCGTCGAAGGGAAGAGGGCGGCCTTGCCGCGTGACGATGATCGCACCAACAAAACTCGCTCGGTTCGACGCACGCGTCCGCGCCTTTCTCGCGGAGGAGAAGCCGTGCGGTGGCTGAACGCAACGAAAACGCGAAAAGATGATTATGTTGTTTGGCGCCGCTAGAGGCGGGAAGGATGATTGCCACGTTACGAGAATAGTCCGTCTGGTGGCAGGTATGATCCGGCAGGGAGTCGCGATATGTCTACAATCCAGCTCTCCACTACTGCCAAAGGAAATGGCTATCAGGCAATCGTGACGTTTCCGGATGGCGTTTCTATGAGCTCGGCGGAAACCTATCCGAGTGTGGCCGAGGCAATGGCCGCAGCCGCCATGAAGCTGCTCGACATGCCTGAGCGTTTGGCGGCGCTCGATCGGCCAGAAGCGCCAGTTAACTTGGGCGCGTCCATCCCGTGCTCACGCAGAAACGGCCCCGCCTGATGGCGGGGCCGTTGCCGTAGGCGAGCTCAGTCCCGATTGGGACGGGACCAGATGAGCTGGAGACCTTCCTGCCCTTCCACCTCGATCAGGGTGGCGTAGATGGGAGCCGGGAAGCTCGGGTCGTCCAGCTTGACGGAGAGGTAGTCGCGCTCGGTGTCCTTGGCGGTCTTCTGCCAGGCCGCGCCCAGCTCGACATTGCCGGCAAAGATACGGAAGTGCGGACCCTTGTCGGAAGGGTTCTCGACGCGGACCAGTTTGGCCTTGGCGTTGAGAGCGAGAGTGCGGACGGTGCCGGTGAACCCGTTGCCGTTCGAGGTGAAGGTGCCGATGGTCGCCATTGTCGTGTCCTTTCAGTTTTCGGGCCGCGCCTATCGCGACCTCGATGGCTGGCGACAGACCGGGGGCGCTCGACCCGCACCCCGAAGGGGCCGACACGCAGTAGAGGGCAGCCAGGGCGCGACTTTCTTGTCTTCCGCGAGGAATGACGGCGAAGCCGGCAGGGGAAGAAAGTCGAGACCGGCTGTTGCGGGGATAAGAGCGAGGCGAAGCGCTAGCGACGACGGCCTTCGGTCAGACATGCCAAATCGAGGACGCCATGGGCGAGTTTCAAAAACGGGCCGTGTGACACGACGTCGACCGAGGTGCCCCGACATCGGGCAACGCATTTCGCGGAACGCAAGGACCTCGATCCGCTCCAGGCCTGTGTCGCGATCAACCCTGACAAGACCCGCGCGCGCTGATTCGCAGGCCCGGCTTGGCGCGCCCGACCAATCGAGACCGACTGATGCAACCACGACTGTGCGAGGAGCGACGGGTGGTGCCCGGCAATGAGCCGGCAGATTCAGAGGGAGGGTAGATGGCCGGATCGTCAGGTCACGGTTCGCGGCGGACGCATGCAGGCTGACTGCCCCGCTGACGGGACCGTTGCGCGGTAACAAATGGGCATGGACAACAAAGCAATGGCATTGCAATATTAGTCCGCTGCATTTGACTCCGCTTTATTCAGCGGGTAACTCAGCGGCAACTAAAGGGATGGAGTTCCCTTCTAACCGCCGTTCCTGGCTGATGACTCCTACTTCGCCTTTGTGCAGGTGGGTTATCCATGCCGATTGAACGCCAATACTTTGTTTCTCCGCGATCTCACAAATCACAGACGCTCCGCTGCTTAGGCGCGGGTTCGCACTCATCGCAGCCGTTTGAACGGCGCCTTGTTCCATATCATCCGCAATAGCCGCCAGCTCTAGTCGCGCGACTCGTCGCGGGATTGCTGGCGCGCGCCAAGAGCAATCTCGCGAAACAGTTCGCGGGCGACGTGAGCTTGAACTCATCAAACATGATCAGACGATGGCTGGCGTCCGCCAGACCGAGAGAAAGCATATCATGAAAAACGCTGAAGACGTGCTCAAGGCAATCAAAGACAACGACATCAAATACGTCGATCTCCGCTTCACGGACCCGCGGGGAAAATGGCAGCACGTCACTTTTGACGTGTCGCTGGTGGACGAGGAGATGTTCACGGACGGCACGATGTTCGACGGCTCGTCAATCGCGGGTTGGAAAGCAATCAACGAGTCGGACATGACGCTCATGCCGGATGCCTCGACAGCGGCTACCGATCCATTTTTTGCCGCCTCGACATTGTCTGTTGTATGCGACGTGCTCGAACCGACAACCGGCGAGCCCTATGGCCGAGACCCGCGCGGTATTGCCAAGAAGGCAGAGGCCTATCTCCGAGCAACCGGAATTGGTGATGCGGTGTACGTCGGTCCGGAGGCGGAGTTTTTCGTGTTCGACGACGTGCGATTTGCGGAGGATCCCTACAACACGGGTTTTATCCTGGACGCCGCTGAGCTTCCGATCAACTCGCACAAAGAGTACGAGAAGGGCAATCTCGGGCATCGGATCGCGACGAAGGCAGGTTATTTTCCTGCACCCCCGCAGGACCCGGCACAGGACTTGCGGTCCGAGATGCTTGCCATGATGGCGCAGATGGGTGTCAAGGTTGAAAAGCACCATCATGAGGTCGCGTCGGCGCAACACGAACTCGGGACCAAATTCGGCTCACTGACGACGATGGCCGATCACATGCAGATTCAGAAGTACTGCGTGCATCAGGTTGCAGAACGATGGGGCAAGACCGCCACTTTCATGCCGAAGCCTGTCTACGGCGACAATGGCAGCGGCATGCATGTTCATCAATCGATCTGGAAGAGCGGCAAACCAGTGTTTGCTGGTTCGCTTTATGCCGATCTGTCGCAGGAATGCCTCTGGTACATAGGCGGCATCATCAAGCATGCCAAAGCGGTGAACGCTTTCACGAATCCAACGACGAACAGCTACAAGCGGTTGGTCCCGGGCTTCGAGGCACCCGTGCTGCTGGCCTATTCGGCGCGAAATCGCTCCGCCTCTTGCCGCATCCCCTATGCTACCAACCCCTAGGCGAAGCGGGTTGAAGTGCGGTTCCCCGACCCAGCGGCGAATCCTTATCTCGGCTTTGCCGCGATGCTCATGGCGGGACTGGATGGAATCGCCAACAGGATCGATCCGGGCCCGGCCATGGACAAGGATCTTTATGATTTGCCGCGACGGGAGTTGCAAAACATTCCGACGGTCAGTGCGTCGCTTCGCGAGGCGCTCTCCCATCTCGATCGAGATCGGACATTCCTGAAGTCCGGTGGAGTTTTCACCGACGATTTCATCAATGCCTATATCGAACTCAAGATGCAGGAAGTCGTGCGCTTCGAAATGACGCCGCATCCTGTCGAATTCGAGATGTACTATTCCAGTTGAGCTTACGTCGCAGAAGCTGGGGTTCAGAGACCGCACATGCCGTCGCATTCGTTTGCGAACAGGTCGAGCTGGCCGCGGTCCGCCTCCGTCGAAAGGTCGGCTTCACCGAGCGGCACGCCCGAGCGATGCAAGTACACTTCGCCACGGATGCCACGCAGCCCGGTGCGGATGGTCCTGTCGACATCGACAGCGTCCGACCAGGCGCCCGGATCTCCGTCACGCATGGCGCGCCACATCGCGTCGCTGTGGAAGGGACATCCGATGCAGGCGCTCTTGGGCGGCAGGGGATAGTCGTGCCGGGAGAGCCACGCCAGGCAATCCTGGCGCGACATTCTCTCTTCGATGAGCGGCCAGCGGTTGAGTCGCCATGTCTCGAAGCTGGGCTTCATTCGGACGGACTCGTCCATGGAGATGCCGATCCATTGCTCGATAACGGGCATGGTGGGCGATCGTTTGCGCGCGAGGCCGGCGAGCTCACGGACTTTTCGCCGGATTGGCGCGATCTTGTATTCGCTTGTGCATTGCCGGCGCATCATGCCGATCGAGGCGCGGCCGCGACGATCAAGCGTGCGTGTGAAGGCGGGGATCGACGCCCAGCGCTGGCCGTGGGCGGCGCTGAGCAGGCTTTCGCGAATATTGCCCGCCGATACGATGTGGACAGGAAAGGGCAGCACGTTCGACGAAGTCAGCCAAGAAAGATGGTCGTAGACGGCGGCCGGCTCCCAGCCGGTGTCAGCGAAGACGGCACAGTCGGGCATCGGACCGATGACACCGTGCGCAGCCATCAACGCGAGCGTGGTGGACTGGACACCGGCTCCGAGGCTCAACACGCAGAGGCTGATCGTGGTTTCCGAAGGCGGAGCGGTCATCCCCTGGCGACGATCGAGATGTGGAATGTTCGTCATGCCGCCGCCCCGATTTCGGCGGCCTTCGGCTGCAAATCGTGAAGGTAGGCGACGGCGCGCTGCGCATGCGCGGCTGCTGCGAAGATGAAGCGCTTCTCATTGGCCAAAACCTCCAACCAGGAGGCGAGGTAGCTCGCGTGATCCGGCCGCGGTTCGAGTTCGGGCACGATTCCGAGATCGGCGCAGAGAAAGCAGCTTCCGAGTTCCGCCACATATCCTCGCGTGCGCGTTCGCTTCGATCCTTGTGGTAGCGGCTAAGGTCGCGGTTGACGCGATGCGCGGGAGCCGTCCAATGGACCTTATGCCGATATCGGCATAAAATCCATTATGCCGCCTTCCGGATTATGCCGCGCCGATGTGCCTTTCCGCGGACAGGTGAGCAGCATCGGCGCCGCATGTCGGCATAATCGGACTGTGCGCTGCCCGACCAATTTGTTTACGACCATCGCAACATTGGCACGCCTCAGGACATCACGTTGCAGGAACTGCGCATCGAAAGCTTCTTTCCGATGGACGAGGAGACGCGTGAAGCGTTCCGTAAGTGGTCCTTAGCAGCAAAACGGACGCGACAGTGACCATCGATTGGCACTGCGAAATCGCTGCTGGGTCATGAGTTTTGCACAGGAATCACGTCGGCTCGCCTCACATGCTCTGCCCAGGTCGTGGGCCCTTACTCCTTCCAATCAACGGAAGGAAGCACCATGCCCTGGAAAGTTAAGAAGCCTACAGCAGCCGACGTCTCGCCAGATTGGCTGCGGCCCTATTGCACGCTATTCCTGCAGAAACTCGCCGATCAGGGCTATGCGCCTGCGACGATGCGAACCTACGCTGGTGCAACAGCTCTGTTCTGTCAGGAGGTCGCCCGCCGAGGTCTCGGCCAAGGCCAGCTTGTCGGCCAGACGCTGTCGAAAGTTCGCGCGGCAGCACTCAAAGGGATATGCCCGAACGAATACAATAAGAAGATATACTGCCTGGAACGCTTCATAGATGCTTTGGTCGAGGCCGGTGTTGCCGAGCGACCTAAGCCTACGAAGAAGGTGCCGACGGCGCTCGAACGCCTGCAAGCGGAGTACGAGGTCTATCTTCGCGAGCAGCGAGGGCTGACCGAGGCGACGATCTACCACTGCGTGCGATTCCTCGATCGCTTCATGACGTTCCGCTTCGGCGAGAAGCTCGGCAACCTCAACGACATCACACCGGCTGACGTCGTGAAGTTCCTGTGCGATATCATGGGTCGGAAGATATCGTACCGGGACAAGACTCCGCCGACGCACTTGCGCAGCCTGTTCCGCTTCCTGTTCTGGAGTGGAAAAACGAAGCGCGATCTGGCGAGCAGCCTTCCGCGCGTGGCGACAGGACGCGCGTCGCACCTGCCGCGATCATTGAAGCCGGAAGAGATTGAGCGGCTAATCGATGCAGTCTGGGCGCCGGACGCCGTCGGTCGGCGCAACTACGCGATGTTGATGATTCTGGCTCGCCTCGGCCTGCGCGCGCCGGAGGTGATCGCGATCCAACTCGACGATATCGACTGGCGGTCCGGCACGATCCTGATCCGGGGCAAGGGCAAGCGGCACGACCGCATGCCGCTGCCCGAGGACGCCGGCAAGGCCATCGTCGATTACATCCGGAATGGTCGCCGTGGATCGTCGCGCACCTTGTTCGTCTCTCACAAGGTGCCGTATCGGCCCTTCGTCAATGCGCAGATCCTGAATACGGTGCTGCGCGCGGCATTCAAGGAGACCGGGCTCCGGCCGCCGCAGAAATACATTGGCTCGCATCTGCTGCGCCACAGCCTAGCGACTGACATGCTGCGCAAGGGTGCCTCGCTCGACGAGATCGGCGACGTGTTGCGGCATCGCTCACGTGCATCGACGGCCATTTACGCCAAGCACGATATTGAGGGGCTGCGCTCGATCGCGCGCGCCTGGCCGGTCGAGGGAGGTCGGGCATGACGACTCTCTCGCAGCAACTCGCGGACTACCTCGCCGTCCGGCGTAGTCTTGGCTTCGACCTGATCTTCGAAGAACGCGTCTTGCGCGTGTTCACCGCCTTCGCCGATCGCGAGGCCGTCGATCACATCACGGTCGATCTATTCCTGCGCTGGAAGGCCGCGTTCGGCACGGCCAGCAACAACACGTGGGCACATCGGCTGGGCATGGTGCGTGCCTTTGCCAGTTGGCTGAAGGGGTATGACGAACGAACCGAGGTGCCGCCGCCCGGACTTATCCCGGCCAAATGGCATCGGCCACGGCCCTACATTTACTCCGACAAAGAGGTTGCGACAGTGGTTGCACGCGCCGCCAGGCTGCGATCGCGCTATGACCTGCGAGGCTGGACCTACTCGACCCTGTTCGGGCTCATCGCCGTCACTGGGTTGCGCATCAATGAAGCCTTGAAGCTCGACGACGACGACGTCGATCTCGACGCCGGCGTGATCACGGTGAAGCGCGGCAAGAACGGCAAGGCCCGCTTCGTGCCGATCGCGCCAAGCACTGTCAACCGTCTTGCGGCCTACCGCGCCGAACGCACTCGACTTCTCGGGATCACAACGGGGGCGTTCTTCTGCAACGACGATGGCCGGCGGCCGACCGACTGCAGCGCACGCTACAACTTCGCGGTCGTCTCCCAGGAAATGGGACTGCGCGAGGCACAGCGCTTCTGCAAGCACGGGCGTGGACCGCGCATCCACGATCTGCGTCACACGTTCGCCGTCCGCACCATCATGGGCTGGTACCGCAAGGGGCTCGACCCGGATCGGGAGATGCTCAGGCTCAGCACCTATCTCGGCCATGTGAAGCCCGATCACACGTACTGGTACATTGAGGCGGTGCCGGAGTTGCTGCAGCTCGCCTCGAAGCGCGCGGAGCGCTCCCTCGCCGAGAATGCTCCGAGGAAAGGCGGTGCACGATGAAGACGCATCCGCTTCCCACCTATCTGCAACGCTTCTTCACCGAGCGCCTCGGAACTCAGTTGAAGGCGAGCCCGAACACGGTCTCGAGCTACCGAGACACGTTCCGGCTGCTGCTCAAATACGCGGCCGATCAGCTTCGACGGCCGCCGACGGGGCTGCAGGTGGTCGACATCGACGCCGACCTGATTGGCCTGTTCCTGGCTGACATCGAGAGCACGCGCGGCAACTGTGCTCGCAGCCGGAATGCCCGTCTGTCGGCAATCCGGTCGTTCTTCAAGTATGTGGCTGTGAACGAGCCGCAGCTCCTGCACCATTGCCAGCGTGTCCTGGCCATGCCCGCGAAGCGCCACGAGAAGCGCGCGATCGACTATCTGACGCGCGCCGAGATCGAGGCCTTGATCCAAGCACCGGATCTATCGACGTGGCACGGCCGTCGTAATCGGGCGTTGCTGGCGCTCGCGCTCCAGACCGGATTACGCGTCTCGGAGCTGATCAGCCTGTCGTGCGGCGATATCGTGCTCGGCACGAGCGCGCACGTCAGGTGCATGGGCAAAGGGCGCAAGGAGCGGGCAACACCGATCCGCAAGGACAGCGCCAAGGTGCTCCGCGACTGGCTCGCCGAGCGCAGCGGCGCGTCGACCGATCCCGTCTTCGTTAGCAATCGCAATCAGCGGCTGAGCCGTGACGCCGTCGAGCAGATCGTGCGCACGCACGTCATCGTAGCGGCCAGGAAATGCCCGTCACTTAAGAAGAAGCGCGTCACGCCGCACGTGCTTCGCCACAGCGCGGCAATGCAGCTCCTGCAGAACGGCGTCGATCGTACCGTCATCGCGCTCTGGCTTGGCCATGAATCGGTCGAGACCACGCAGATGTACATTCACGCCGACATCCAGCTGAAGGAAAAGGCAATGGCGCGAACACAGCCCGTCAAGGCGCCGCCTGGCCGTTACCGCCCCGACGACAAGCTGCTCGCCTTCCTTGAGGCGCTCTGATTATGCCGACATGCGGCGCCGATGCTGCTCACCTGTCCGCGGAAAGGCACATCGGCGCGGCATAATCCGGAAGGCGGCATAATGGACCGTCTCGTGCGCCCGCACGGCAACGTACGACGCCGCATCGCGAAAGCTCTCGATCGGCGGCATTTGGACATGATCGGTCGATGGTGCGTAGAACGCTTGTGCGCCGCCGTGACGCACCACAGCGCCGGTGTTTGTGAAGAACACATCGGCGGCCGCGTTCCGTTCGACAATAACCGGGGCCGCTGCGGGCCGCGCGTAATACTGTTCCGGCAGTCCATCGATCTGATCGACGCAGAAGACGGTGTAAGCCTTGAGAAACGGGATGTCGCGTTCGACGTCATCGCCATTGCCGTCAGTTTCGGTCCGCGTGAAACGACTGGCATAGACGACGGTAGTGCCCATCTCGCCCTTGCGCACGTGACCACCGAGTTCAGCGGCCTGCCTGAACGTCATCCAGATCGGCGACGCAAAGCCCTTCGCAACCGCCTCGGACCAGAGGAGAATGACGTTCACGCCGCTGTAGGGCTGACCGTTGTGTCGCAACGGCCGCGTGATGCGGCCGGCAGTGTTGGCAACAGCCCATGGCCGCGTCCACGGCCGCACGCCACGCTCGAGATCGCCGATGATGCGATCGGTGATGCGGGCGTAAATGTCCGCACGGGGCTTTTCCTGTTTCCGGTTCATGATACTGACCTCCGTTGGAGGCCGCGCCCATCGCGGCCCCGTCACGAGGTCCGCTGCGCAGGACTGGGAGGTCCGCGCACCCGCATCGGCATGGTCGCGATAGGGGATCGTAGTGAAAGGGCCGCAACGCAGTGGAGGACGGCGGAGCCGTTGCGCGGACAAACCGGCCGGAGCAGGACCTCTACGCGGGACGGGGCCGCGATGGGTGCTACCGACCCGAATTTTCGTTTCATTTGATCTTCGCGGTGCATCGCTTCGACGCGCGACACGCAAAAAGGCCGACCCCGTGAGGGGTCGGCCTGTTGGTGGCGGTGGTCGCGATGGGCGGGGCATTGCCCCGCCCAAGCGGCTAGCCGAGGGCGGCCATTTGGAGTTCAGCGGCCTTGCGACCGACGGTTTCGCCGGCGTGTTCGACCTGGCGTTCGAAGGGCTTCCAGGTCTCGCCGACGACGTGCTTGTAGGCGGCGACAGCGCCTTCGGCGGCCATGCTCAAGGCGTGAGCCTGGAGAGCCATGTCGGCCGCGAACTCGCGCTTGCGTTGCGCGGCACTCTCGAAACCAACGGGGCCGTCGAGATCTTCGTCACGGCTTTCGTTGGCGAGCTTGGCAGTCGCATCGCGCGCTTCGGTGACGGCCCGGGAGTAGAATTGGCCGGCGCCATGGGCCGATCCCACGTAGGAGCCGACGATGCGTTGCAGATGAATCTGCATGGCGCGCTCACTCAAGCCGTCCTTCAGGGCATCGGCGGTTTCGACGATGAGCCGTTCGTGCAGGTCGCGGATGCCGTCGCTGTCGAGGATCGCGAGGCCGAAGCTCTCGGAGATGCGGAGCGCCTGGGCGGAGTCGGGGCAGGCCAGGCGGACCATTTCGAGGGTCGTGCCGCGGCGAAGTGGGATGACGCGGGCAGGGGCGCGAGGGGAACGGGCGGTCTTGGTCATGATGAGATCCTTTCTCGGTTTCGCCTTGGGAAGCGATCGGGCCCTTTGGCCGTCGCTCCCTCGGGTGCGGTCGACCAGAACCGGCTTCAGCGGGCCGCTTCAGGGGGCGGTGGCCGCCAAGGCGAGCATGGGCGGGTTGCGGACGAGCGGGCCTTCAGGCCTGCGAAGGACGCGGCTCCCCATGACGAGACGGCGGCCGCCGATCGCTTGCGACTTGCCCTTGAAGCGGACCGCGGCCGGTTCAGACCGCAGCACAAACCGAGGGGGTGACGGCCAAGGGACAAACCTGCTGCCGAGACCGTGAGAGGTCGTGCCAGACCGACGTCCTCTCGGCCGGCGCCATGGATTCCTCGCACGCGGTTCGCACTCCGACTGGTGCGGCCCTCTGTCTCCTCATCGCCACGCTGCGGAAACGAGCTGGCATGAACGAAACTCGGCGATCGCTTTCTCCTGCCGATCGAGCTTGCGCGTGAGAGCGTCGATCTCGCCGCGACGGGCCAAAGTGAGCTTCGCGACATGCTCCTGAAACAGCCGCTCATCGGCGTTTGTCCAGGTCGATGCGCCACGGCCGTGGCGCCGGCGTTTCGCCCGATCGGTGATCGTCAGACGTTCGGCGCGTGCTGCGATCTGACGCTCGATGATGCCGAGATGGCGCTGCGTCTCGGCTTGCGCGACTTCCATGCGCGGCGGCAGCATGCGCTGTTCGGACGGTTCGGTCATCGCACCGTCCCCGTGGGCCATAGCGGGAAGGCCGACTCGTCCGGCATGTAGTCATCCGGAAGAGTGACTGCCGCGATGGACGATGCGATGTCGTCGCCGGCGATCGCCCAGTCGACAAGCGCCGAGTTGCCGCCGGCATGCTTGCGCATATCCGGCGTCAGGATGCCATTGAGCGCATCGGCGATGGCGCTCTCGGGGCGATGATGGGCCTGCACGAGGAGATTCACGGCGACAAGGTAGGCCTTCATGACTGAATCTCCTTTCTGTCGGCGTCTGCCGGATAGGGTTGCGGCGCATGGATGGAGAGATGCACGGCGCGCTTCCAGGCTTCGGACCCAGTAAAATGCCGTCTAAGGCGGGGATGCCAGACGACGAGGATAGGTGTCGGGCCGTCCTCGTCAGCGGCCGTGCGCCAGCCGAAGGCTTTTGCGATGAGGCGCCAGGGCATGGGTCACCTCCATCCGACAAAGTTGGAACGACCGCCGTAGAGTCGGTGGCGCGCCTCATTGATCACGAAGCCAAATCGGCCGACGTGATATTCGTCGGACGGCACGAGATAGCGCCGCTGCTCGGCCGCGCGGCGATCGCCGCCGAGCGTTGCGACGCATTCCGTCATGCCGCGATGGTGATCGGAGCGGATTGCCGAGATCACGATCCAGTCGGAGACGTGATCTCGCTCGAACGCCTGGCGATCCTTCTCGTGAGATTCGCTTGGCAAGAGCGGGCGGCCATGAATCGCCTCCCACGCGTTGGGATACCAGTCGCGGATGGTTTGATCGGCGCAACGCCGTTCGTACTCCGTGAACAATTCTGGAAGCGCTTGCGCGACGGCCGCCCACGCGCAGTCCTCTTCGTACCAGCCGCCACGCGCGCGAAGGGCCGGGTGGACCTTTGCATTATGCCCGGCATCGAGATGAAAGCCGCCGTGCCCGGCGGTCGAGTGGGAGATGACGCCGTCTGCATAGACGGTCGCGCATTGCGAGGCGCCCCAGGGTGTATGCGCGCCGGACCGGGTTTCGCGGCGCCCGAGGGCGGCGCGCTGGCGCTGGTGTTCGGCATTCTCATGGACGCAGGCGCGGAACGCGGCTTCGTCCGCGAGCTCGCCGCCATGACCGTAGAAATCGCTGCGTGACCATTCTTCCATCGGCCGCGACAGCCGCCAGGCCGAGGCAAGATAATACCGGTCGTTTCTGGCCGGCATCATCGCGAAGGCGTTGTCGCGGACCTTGGCGACGAGAAGACCGTCATGGGTTCGGGTGAACAAAACCCCCGCCGCGGCGGGGGTGGGATTGTTGGCCTGACCGGAGGTTCGAAGCGCGGTCATGCTGCCCTCCCTTCGTCAGAGTCTGCCGCCGTATCGTCATCGATGACCTCGTCGAGCACGGCATTGGAATAGCGATGCGAGGCGAGCCAGGCTTGCGCTGCGGGGCGATCGGCTGCAAGGTGGAGAAGCTCGGCGTGCCCACCAGTGCGATCGAGAACCCGCACCATCCCGGGCGTCGGCCGCTCTACGATGGTGAATGCCAATGGCGAACCCACGGAAAAGGTCTTGAAGATCTTGAGCACCACCACGCCGGCGCTGCCGAAGTCGCCCTGATGCAGCGTGAAACTCGCCGGTGTCGTGTGGTTGCCGATTGTGTGGGACTCGGCTTTGCGGACGAGACGTCCGACATTGTTGTTGTTCTCCCAGGCCGCAAGTTTGTTCTTGAATCGCTGCGGCGGCCGCGGCGTGCCGTCCGAATAGCGGATGAGCGCGCCGATCGGCGCTTGGTCATAGATCGATTGCGCGGACATGATGTCCTCCTGTCGGTGATGGAGAAGCAGAACCGCCGCCAGCTGGGGGCTGGCGGCGGAGATCGTTGGAAAAGGCAGGACAGCCGTTATTCGGCGGCCTCGGCAAAGCCAGCGGGCGTGTCGTCGTCCGCCCCCGTGTCCTCGGCCTGGGCGTCGGACTCGTCCGACGGTCCATCGAGTTCATCGTCCGGATCGGTGTCGCCGGAGAAGCGACCGACCCACGCTGTGACGGTCTCAAGCGGCGGGGCGAACAGCGCGCTCGGATGAACGAACTGGCCATCGGCGAAGTGCTTCACGAGCTCGGCCCTCGTGTCCTTGACCCGAGGGCGGGGCAGGACAGAGGTGCCCGCGCAGGCGCCTTCGAGCGCGGAACGCGAGAGGCAGGACAGAAATTCCTCCGTACCCATGTTCGGCAGGAAGGCGTCCGCGCCGATCGCTTCGCCGGCGATGCGCGCGACGACGCCGCTGTCCGAGCGGTTCTCACGGCACGAAAGGACATCGCTCAGGACGGACCGGGCGACCTGCTGCAGAGTCTCCCGGTCGAAGTCGAGCTTGCCCTCTTGCGAGATGAGCCGAACGACGTGCCGCTCGACCCGTGCATGGCCGTAGGGATTGTCCGATGCACCCGAGGCGATGCTGACGTTCTGACCGGCGAAGGCCAGAACGAGCAGGGCAAGAAGAGTGTCCTCCTCGATCGGCGCACGGCCGAGCGCTTCGTGCAGCGCATCGGTGCGGATGTCGCCGATCATCTCGTGCCCCTTGCGCGTCACGTCCGGCCTTGGCTTCGCCACCGCGGCTGCGTCGTCGCCTCCGGCCAGGGCGCCCTTGGTCTTCTTGTCCGGCTTCGGGACCCGATAGGCGACCGTCTCGACCTTGCCGGCACGATCGAGATACATGCCGACGTGGTCGGATTTGCCAGGCTTGCCATAGACGCGCTCAGCCTTCGCCGGCAGTTTTGGCTGGCCCCATTCGTTGACCTCGATGATGGCGCCACGCTTCGGCAGATGACTGGCCATCCATTCGTGCTGGGCGCCGAGAAAGGCGTCGACGTCGGTCGTGTAGCGGCTGTCCTCGTTAGCCGGCGCGAACAGATCCTCCTGCCAGACGATGCCGTAGGCCTTGGCGAGATCATCGTCGAAGCTCGCGTCACGCGCATACATGCGGGTGCGTGTCAGGGCGCGCGCCACTTCGCTCCAGGAAACGGTCGGCTGACCCTTCTTCGGCTTATGCTTCTTCCAGACCTCGCCCTGTTCCTCGTCGGTCGCGGCCGCGATGACGCGGAGCTGCTGCTCGCTCGGCATGTCGCCCCGAGCCATTTGGTCGAGCATCGCCGGCAGGACGTTCGCGAGGAGTCGCAGCTTGCGGACCTGACGCACGGACTGGGCGAGCGCGATGGCGATCGATTCCTCGGTCCAGCCAAGCCCGACCAGCCGCTCGATCGAACGCCACAGGTCGACCGGGTTCATGCCCTCGCGCGCCACGTTCTCGACGAGGGCGCGGAGCGCATCCTTGTCCGTCTCGGGATCGGCGACGAGCACTTCGATCTCGGCGAGATCCGCGGCGATCGCCTGGGAGACGCGACGATGGCCATACTGGATGTAAAAGCCGTTGCCGCCATCCTGCTGCGGCGAGATGATCGGCGGCTGCACGATGCCAACGGCCTTGATCGTCGCCAGCAGGAGTGCGTCGGCCTGCGGCGCCGCAGCCGTACGTCGCGTCGGATCCGGATTGGGCTTAAGCGCGCGCGGATCGACTGTCATTAGTCTCATGGTATTTCTCCATTTCGGGGTTGCGGACCGCGTTTTCCTCACGGTCCCTCTCGTCTTCTTTCCGAAGACCCCTTCCGGCCCGCAGGGCGGGCGGGGCGGCGCAACTGCCGGCGAGCATCCCTGCCCGGCAGGCGGGAGCGGGGTGCTTCAGCGCCCTGCGAGCGCGCCGTGGCCGGGATCGCGAGGCGGTCGGTTGAGCGTCAGCGGCGCTGATCTGGCCGCTCTGCGAGGAGGTTTTCTTTTCGCCCCCTCATGCCGCCAGGCTGTCCACCGGCTTTTTCGGATCGGGATCGCTGACGGCAAGCTCAGCCTCGATCGCGGCGAGCGCGTCATGCTTGAGATCGAGTTCGGCCTCGAAGGCAAAGGCCTCTCCCACGCGGGGGCCGTAGGTGGTGAGGCGCCGGCGCGCGTCTGTCAGGCGATTCCGATAAGCCTCCTGCTCGCCCTCGAAGTTGGAGAGCGCATGTTCAAGGCGGGCGACGGCGCCGAGCGGCGTGACGGTCATGCCGAGTTCGATCTCGAAGCTGGCGCCTGTGCGCGCCAGCATGGTCGTGTAGATGTAGCCCTCACGTCCGACACGACGCCCATCGAACTCGAGATCGAATCCGCCGATCGAGGCGATGACGACCGCCTTCTCGTGCTGGAGCTGCACGAGAGTCAGAATCTCCTGCATGAGAGCGCGACCGGCGAGCTTGCGCTCCGTGAAAGGCGTTCCCTTCACACTCATTGCGAAGGCCTCGCCGGTCGTCGGCTTCAACCGCGCGATATCGTGTCCGATCTCGTCGATGCGCCGCGTGGCGCGGTCGATCTCACGCTCGGCGTCGCGAAGCTGTCGACGGATGGCGTGTTGATCATCGATATGGGCGGCGCGCAGCCTTTCGAGGCGCGCGATCTCGGCTTCAAGTCCCGCCTTCTGCATCAGGCGCGGATCGCCTGATGCGATGGCTTTCGCCATGGCGAACTGGTTCGCTTGACCCTCGCCAAGGTCCTCGAGGCGGCGCACGCTGGTATCGCCCGACAATGCGGCGGCGATGAACCGCGCCTTCCGCTCATTGTTTTGCCACATGGTGGCATCGAGCGACCCGAGCGTCGCATAGGCGAAGATATCGACTTCGTCGTGCTGGTTGCCCTGCCGGACGATCCGGCCCTCGCGCTGTTCGATCTGCGAGGGAAGCCACGGCACATCGAGATGATGCAAGGCCTTCAGCCGAAGCTGCACGTTGACACCGGTACCCATCGTTTCGGACGAGCCCAGGAGAATGCGCACCTTGCCGGCGTTGAAGTCGTTGAACAGGCGCTGCTTGGCCTCCGACTTTTTGTGGTCCTGCATGTAGGCGATCTCGGACGCTGGCACACCGAGCCGCACGAGCTCGTTGCGGATCCAGCGGTAGGCCGAGAAGCCGCGTGAGGCCTCGACCGCGATCGTGCCAAGATCGGAGAAGATGAGCTGGCCGGCGCCGGGCCTCTCGAAGGCCTGGCCGTCCTTGCGGCGATAGGTGTGGTCACCTGTCTCCGTCCAGACGCGGAAGGCGTTGGCGATGAGGGCGTTGAGCTTATTGCCCTCCTCATTATCCTGCACCGAATCGACCAGGCGCAGGTCGATCGCCGCGTGTCGACCGTCGGTGATGACGGAGAGCAGGATGTCGTCGCCGGGCTCAGGCGCGCGGTCGCGCTCCTCGATCGCGGTGATGCGCTGGGCGAGCAGGGCCTGATAGGCCTTGAAGGCCGGCGTCGACTCTGCCGTGATGATCTGGCGCGTGCCGCCAGAGATGACAGGCACCTTCACATAGTCGCGCAGGTCCTTCGGCAGCACCACGTCCGCAAACGAGCGGAACATGGCGATCAACTCCGGAACGTTGACGAATTGCGAGAACCGCGTGACCGGCCGGTATTTGCCCGAGGGCTGAAGCTCAAGCTCGGTCGAGGTGTCGCCGAAGGTGGAGGCCCACGCGTCGAACTCGTGCAGGCCACGCTGGCGGAGCGCCGCATGGTCCATCAGCCGCTGCACCGTGAACATCTCGCCGAGAGTGTTCGTGATGGGCGTGCCGGAAGCGAGCACCAAGGCGCGGCCGGGATTCTTTACGTCGATGAAGCGGGACTTCACATAGAGGTCCCAGGCGCGCTGCGAGCCGTTCGGATCGACGCCGCGCAAGGACGTCATGTTGGTGGCGAAGGAGAGCTTGCGGAACTCCTGGGCCTCGTCGACGATGATCTGATCGACGCCGATTTCGGAGATGGTGAGGAGGTCGTCCTTGCGCGAGGCCAGCGCCTCCAGCCGCTCCTTGTGCCCTTCCTTCATGCGCTCGACGCGCTTGCGCGAAAGCCGGTCCTGCGAGTCGATGCGGGTCAGCAACTCCTCATAGGCCTCCAGTTCGTTCTGCAGCATCGCCTGCTCGAACGCTGACGGGACCGGAATGAACTTGAAGGCCGAATGGGTGATGATGATCGCATCCCAATTCGCCGTCGCCGCGCGCGACAGGAAACGATGCCGCTTCTCCTTCATGAAATTCGTCTCGTCGGCGACGAGGATGCGCGCGTTCGGATAGAGGGCCAGGAACTCGCGCGCGGCCTGCGCGAGGCAATGGCCGGGCACGACCAGCATCGCCTTGTTGATCAGGCCGAGCCGTCGCTGCTCCATGATCGCAGCCGCGATCGAGAGCGTCTTGCCGGCGCCAACGGCGTGGGCGACATAGGTGCTACCCGAAGCGATGATGCGCCAGATGGCCCGCTTCTGGTGGCTATAAAGAGAAAAGGCGCCAGAGGCGCCCGGCAGCTTGAGGTGCGATCCGTCGAAATGACGGGGCACGATGTTGTTGAAGGTGTCGTTGTAAAGCCGCGCGAGGCGATCGGTGCGATCGGGATCGGACCAGATCCAGGTCTGGAAAGCGGTCTTGATCTTGGCGAGCTTGTCCTTGGCGGCCTCGGTCTCGACCGTGTTGAGGATGCGCCGCTCGCTGTCGCCGTCTTTGACGATGTCGAAGATCTGCGGGATCGACGAGTTCAGAGCGTCCGAAAGGAGTTCGCCGGCATGACGGCGATGGGTGCCCCATTCGGTGGTGCCGGCCGCCGTCCACGACAATTGCCGGGCATTGACCGTCCAGCAGGCGAGTTCGGCCGTGTGGTGGATAGTGATGTCGGCGTCCATCGTCTCCTTGACGAAGCCGATGATATCGGCGACCGGAATCCAGGGCGCGCCGAGGCGGGCGGTGATGTCGGAGGGCCGCAGATCCGGCGGTTGGACCTGCTCAAGCGCCGCGACGTTTCGGGCGAACGCCGGATCGAGATCGGCGGCCGTGCGGGCTGCCGTGAGCTTGGAGCGCACCGCACCCGAAAGATAAGCGTCCGCCGTCTGCCATGCGCCGCTTTCCGGATCGTGGAAAACCGCATCGCCGAGCTCGGCGAGCACGGTCTCGACATCACGATGCAGAAGCTCCGCGACGTGCTCCGGGTCGGCGGCGCCGCGTTCGTTGAGGACGACGGCGAGCGCGTCGATCGCAGAGGCGATGACCGGCGCCGGCGGCGGCGCGATCACGCGCTCGGTGAAGATCGGCCCAGGCTTGGCGGTGTTCGTTTCGAGGTCATATTCCTCGATCGAGGCGACCAGCCAGCAATCGGGATCGTCCGTGAAGGGCGCAAGGTTCGGTCGGCGGTGCGTCTCGCGCGCTTCGCCGGTTTCCTCGTCCTCAACCGACGACACCACGGTGGTGTTGATCGGCCCGAAGTCGCGGACGAAACTCGACCAGGCGATGCGAAGCCGGACCTGCGGCTGTTTCCACGGCTGATCGGTCTCCTGGCATTTGAGGATTTCGCGTACCGCATCGCGGATCGGGATCAGCTTGCGGATAATACGCGCATGCTTCTCGAAGATGCCGTCGGCCGCACGGCCTCTCCTGGTCGTGATGGTAACAGGCGCACCATCGATGATCTGCATCAGGGCGCCGTTCGTTCCGATGAAATAGCTGCCCTCGCGAACCGAGAATTCGCGCTGCTCGTCCCCGCCGCGAGCTGCCGGCTCGGCGTCATCGGGACCGACTGCTGCCGGGTTGCCGTCGTAGATGGACTCCGGGAGATGGAGGATTGCGGCGGTGAGAGCCTGCTCCAGATCGGCGCCTGCGCGCGGCTGGCAGGTGTAGGTTTCGTCGGGCCCATAGACGCCGCGCCGCAGAGCATGCTCGCCGAGCACCATTTCTGGATGCTCGGCGAAACAGCGGTTGATCCGGATTGCCCCTTCGTCCTCGGTCGCAGATCGGACTTCGGCGAGGTCGAGCCAGCCGTCGCCGTCCGCGGATTCGCCGTCGCGGCGCTTACGGAAGAACAGAATATCGACGACGACGTCGGTGCCGGCTTCGGCCCGGAAGCTGCCTTCCGGCAGCCGGATCGCGCCGACGAGATCAGCCATCGCCGCGACGTGCTCGCGTGCGGTCGCATCGGTCTTGTCCAACGTACCGGAGGAGGTGACGAAAGCTGCGAGCCCGCCAGGCTTCAGGGATCGGAGCGCTTTTGCGATGAAATAATCATGCAGCCGCAAGCCAAGACCGCGATAGGCGCGGTCGCTGCGAACAGTGCGATCGGAGAAGGGCGGATTGCCGATCGCGAGATCGAAATGCGGCGTCAGCTCGATCCGTGCGAAATCGGCGTTGAGGATGGTTGCGCGCGGCTGCAGGAGCTTCACGATCCGCGCGGTCACCGGATCGAGCTCGATGCCGGTGACGTGACAGAGGTCGCGGAGCGCCGGGGGCATCAACGCCGGAAACAGACCGCTGCCGATGCCGGGTTCGAGCACGCGGCCACCGCGAAAACCGAGCTGCTCGACACCGGCCCACACCGCCCGGACGATATAGTCCGGCGTGAAATGGGCATATTGCGTGCAGCGGGCGAGCGACGCATAAGATGCGGCATCGACGAGACCTTCGAGCTCTTCGCCGATCTGCTCCCAGCCTTTGCGGAACGTGTCGTCGCCGGGACGCCGAAAAATCCCGTTGGCAAGCTCTGAAGCGCCGAAGCCTGTGAAGCGCATCAGACGCGTCTGCTCTTCGGCCGTCGCCGGGCGTCCCTCGGCTTCGATCTCGGCCGCAAGCCGGATGGCGGCGAGATTGTCCCTGGCGCGGTCGCGCCAGGTCTTGGCCAGCCCGCGCGAGGCGGCGAGAGAGAAATTCTGGCCGCGGGTCGGAGCCGACTTCGCGGAGGAGGGGGCGACCGCAACAGGAAGGGACGTGAGCGACGCGCGAGGGCAATCGTGATCGTCGGCGTCGATCGTGGAGGGGAAGGCTGTCACGCCCAGGCCAAGGCCGGACGAGAGGGACGTATCTCCGAAGAGATCGAGTGTGAAAGGGTCGTTGTGCGCCATGGGGCGGGCTCCGAGAGTTGAGCGTGCGTCATCGCCCCCGCCGAAAGCGTTCGGCGGGTTACGAGACGCGCGATGATGGAAGGGGGAGAGACGCTGAGCGGGGCTCAGAGCCGGAAGATGAGGACGAGATCCTGGTGCCGTTGATGGCAGCCGAGCATGTCGCGGTAGAAGCGCTTGCGGGCTTCTCTCATCGCCGGATCGCGGCGATGCTTTCTGGCGATGCGGGTGTTCGCAGCCCGCACGACGTCACGCCATGACGCGAAGACGTGGACGCGAAGTCGGTCATAGGCGCCCTGCATGGGACTGCTCCCCCGATCAGGCCGCGAGTGGCGGAAGGTGGCGGAGTTGCACGGGCAGCTTGGCGGCGATCTCGTCGTCGGAGAGATCGTCGAGCGGCTTCAGCACCGTGCGTTTGCCCTGCAGAGCGGCGGGCCAGCCGGGGCCGGCATAGCCACGATAATCATCGTGGGTGCTCGACCAAATGTGTTCGAGGCGCTCTTCCCGCGTCATGGCGCGGATCGGTCGGGACTCGCGCTCGACGATCGCCTGCTTCATGCGTTCCGGCGCGCCGCGATCGGAAAGATTGCAATAGCCGTGGAAGAAGCGCTTGTGGCCGTCAATGCAGAGCGAGAAGAAAACGCTCGTGACATTGCCGGTCAAGAATTCGCGCATCGCGAACATGTCGGCGCGCATCCACAGCGGCGGCAGGATCTCGAGCATGTAGCCATGCTCGCGCTCGGCGATCTCGAACCACTCGCCGGCGAAGAGATGCTGGGCATCGCTTTTGGTCATCGCCGGATCGCCACGATGGCGGTTAAACATGCGATACATCTCGGGACGCGTGGCGACGCCCTCGAAGACTTTGCGTATGGTGGGTGAGGTGTGCATCGGCGGCTCCTTTCAGCCTGGCCGGGCTGAAGCGCGAGCGATCCGCCTGATCTCCTCATCACTTCAGTCCTTCGTCACACCTCTCTGGCGGCCGCCTCTCCGGTCCGGCGGGTCAAGGGCCGCGGCACGCGGGCGAAGCTTCACCCTTGACGCGCCGGCCGGGCATGCGGCAGCGGGTTTTCATTCCTTTCATTTTCTTCTTTTTTGCTCTTTCTCGGTTTTTGGTCTCCGATCCACGCGAGCGAATCCGCCGCACTTCGTGGCATCCTTTGAAACGGTGAACCGAACCGCATCACCAATCGTGGCTCGGCAAGTCTTCGATAAGATCGCCATCACAATCGAAGAGGATGTAGTCGAAGCCGTGCTTGCGTCCCCATGTCATGACGCCGAACAGGTCGTCAGGGATCGGGTCTGGTCCCGCATGGCTGTTCTCGTCATGGGCATAGACAAACCATCCGTATTCGCCGTAGGGCCCGCCGAGACACGGCCATTGATTGGCCGGCGTCCTGTCGAGGCAGCGCGCCGTCTGCTCGGTGACGTGGGCGGTCGAGACGACAACGAAATTCCGAACATCGGGATTGCTCATGATTTTTCTCCTTTGGTTCTTGCGGGTTCTTGATGATGGATTTCAGTCGAGGCCGAGCTTCCGTGGCGAGGTCGCCTGGAGCATCCAGCGGGCGCCCCTGATCCGGCGCAGCGCGTCGACGGCCGCGGGAACGCGACCCAGCACGGTCTGGACGTGGCGTTCCGCCACCACGCGCGTCGGCACGCGCCGTTCGCTGCCGATGTCGAGGGCGGGTCCGAAGCGGGTTTCCGCCTCGAAGATCCCGAAGCTATGATGGCGAAACAGCAGGTGCTCCGCGCCGTCGCACCAGTTCTGCGTCGCCAGGAACCAGTCGTGCAGAGCGCGATAAGGCCCGGGTTCGCCGCCAAAACGCCGCGCGCTGGCCGCCGCAAGCTCGGTGGAGTCGGGGACTTCTTCCGGAAGCCAATCCGGCGCATCAAGGTCGATCAGCCAATCGCGCGCCTGCGGGATCAGGCCGCAATCCTCGTCGAGATGCTGAAGCCCGACCTGACGAAGGTCGACTTTGGCGCCGTCGTTGTTCTGGATCGCGGGCCCGAAGGCGGCGAGGGCTTCCTTGATCCCCTCGAGATGATGCCGTAGCGCGCGGTGCGTAAAGCGGCACTGGATCGATTTCGTCGCATCGAACCAGGCATGGCAGGGGTAGTAATCCTGCCATTGTCCGCCAAAGCGACGTGCGGACGAGCGTGCGTGATCGTAGGGATGCATGATTGCCTCCTTGAGGTGATGAACGAGGAAGGGAGAAGGTCAGCGCGGGGACGCTGGGGACTTTCCGCCGAGGGCTGCGAAAGCCCGGTCAATGGTGTCGACGAGGCCGCTTTCGGCGCACCAGAGGTCGAAACTCGCCGGCGCCGGACGCGGCAGCAGCGGCCGGTAAAGTGGATAAGCCTCGCGCGCGTGATCCAATGGCAGCGCGTCGCTGCGCCAGGCATAATCCCCGCGTTTGTGCATGCGCCGGCGATAGCGCGCGAGCGTCGCCGCATTCATGGCGTGCGCCTGCGAACGCAGATCGCGCAGGAAGTCGCGCAATGCATCATGGAGGTCGTCGGCGGGTCGGGTATTCCGGATCGCCTTGAATTGGCCGACCTTCAACGCCGGCGCCTCAATTGAGCCTTCGAGCGCAATCTCGACGGTGGCGGCGCGGTGGCCGTCGCGGCGCAACGACAGGATTTGTGTGTCGCCACGCCGGCAGACATCGTAATAGCCGCCGACGCAATGTTGCATCGCGTTGCCTTCGATCACCAGATCGCTGGCGGAGGTCAGAGCCACAACCTCATAGCGGCCGTCGTGCGATCGCCAGGCCGCGCAGAGCGCCGGCCAGCCGGGCCGTTCCGCCGTATGCTCGTGGCGCAGCGCCGAGAGCGACGCGGCGCGGCGATGCCACAGCGCGGCCGCCTCCTGAAACGCCTTCGGCTTGCGGGTCCCGATGATGGCCCGATGCAGACCGAGCAGAAACGTTCGATAATCGGCGCAACCGTGTCGCGCTTGTGGAAAATCGAGCTCGCTTGCGAAATGCGCGATGGTGGTGTTGCGCAAGTCGCCGGGCGGCCGGCGAGCGGCGACAAGCGGACGAATGAGATCGTCCTTCAGCGCGAGGACGGCGTCCTGAACGCCCGCTTCCTTCTCTTCGAGATAGTCCGGCCGGATGAGATGCGTGCGCGGCGATCGCAGCCAGGGTGAGTTTTGCCATGCAGACGGTGTTTCCGGCTGGGCGGCGCCAGGCCATTCGTGGCGCGGGACCGAATAGGTCTTGAGCCGCCGCGCCGCGACCACGAAATCGTCCCATTGCTCGATCGATGCACGGACGTCGCGCGAGCCGCGAAAAGCGCGCAGCTCGGCCTCGGTTAACCCGAGATGTCCCGCAAGCGCCGGCGTCAGGGGTTCGGCGCGATCGACGACCTCCGTGATGGCGGGCTCTCGCAACGCCGAGACGAGGCTTCCGAACAGGCCCAGGGCCTGTGCGCGTCGGACCAGGATGTCCGGCCGGGATGCATCGCCGGAGAGATATGGCGCGAGCAGCCACTCGGCCTGCAGCGTGAGGCCTCGCGACAGGAACGCGGCCTGCGGGGCATCGCGCGTCAGGACGGCGCGGAGATGCTGCGTGCACAGTTCCTCGACGCGCTTGTGAACGCGCGTCAGCGCGGCGCCGACACACTCGGCCATGGCGGTGAGCTCGGCTTCGCGCGCGCCATCGCCGAGAAGATCGACCATGAGAAACGCATAGCCCCAATCGTCGAGCCGGGCTGAAATGTCGAGACGCGTCTCGCCACGCGCACAGCGCGCGACGTCGCTCACGATACAGGTGATATGATCCAGCAGCTCCGCCGCGGGACCGTGGCCCGGAGGCGCGGGATGGACGCGAAGATCGGCTTCGAGGTGATTGTCATGCACGTCGGCATCGAGCCGGGCATGTGACAGAGCCATCAGCGCGAGTAGCGCTGCGATACGACTGTCGGACTTGCGCAGCGCCACGGTTGCGCAGCGGCCGACGAGCGTTTCGAACGCGGAGGTTTCGAGGTCGGACCAGATGGGGGCGTTCATGACACCGCCTCCGCATCCTCGGCGCCGTCGTCATCGGAATCGAAATCCTCGTCCTCGAATTCCTCGTCATCGTCTTCGCCGCCGTAGTCGCCCTCCTCGCGGAAGGTCATGTCGCATTCGAAGCGGAGGTCGTCATCCTCCTCGAAGGGACGAATGATGACGGTGCCGTAGCCGCCCTCGTTGTTCACCCAATCGCCTTCGGGGAGATCGGCAACGAGATCGTCAAGGAGCCATGAGAGCGTGCGGGCCCGGCCAGTGCCATCGATGCCAGTCGGAATATCGGGGAGCCCGTCGAGCAACCGGCCGTCGACATGCTGGATTCTCTCGAGCGTCGAATCGCCCGAGTCGCCGCCGCCATCTAACGAATATTCCAACTCCTGGATGCCGATCGCGCGCAACAGCGCGATCGCGATCTCTCCTCTGTCCATCGCCTTGCCCTTTCCTGAAGATGTCGAAAACATCTCCGGGCGGCCGCCTCTCCGACCGTCGGGTCAAGGGCCGCGGCACGCGGGCGCAGCGCACCCTTGACGCGTCGGCCGGACATGCGGCAGCGATTTCATGCTTCTTCAGTCCTCCCCATTTCATGAAAGGACCGTCCCCCCGACGTTCACGCAGCGGCTCTCACGCCGCGCCACCACGTGATCCGCTCGTCGCGCGACGCATTTGCGAGACGACGCAGGAGATCGCCGTGGCACGCGCGCGGCGCGCAGAAGCAGACGAGGTCGCGACCACGCAGCTCGTCGAGCGCGCGCAAGAGATCATGCTGGTGGGCGAGCCAGCGCGTGTGTTTTGCGATGACGGCCGCCCGGTCGCCATCAGGGCCAATCCGGAACGGATTGCCCCATTTCGAGCCGCGGCCGATATAGACGGCGCCCGCCGGCACGCCTGCGTGATGCTTGTTGAGAACCCTGCACATTGTCCTTCGCTCCTGACCGCGTTGCGATGGATGCGCGGCCGGGCGCAGAGAGGTCACGGCTGTCACGCATCGTCTGCGATGCGGGAACGGCATGCCCGTTGACAGGCGAGATGCTGCGCCCAGCGTTTTCCGAGCTCACGGGTCTAGGTTGCGATGGCCCGGCAGGGTTGGGCCACGGCGCGCGGTTCGTCGAGACTATTGTTGGCCGATGTGAGCTTCGTCGGCAGCCGGGTGGATGCGATCGTCGTCGAACGCGACGTCCTCGATCACGCTTTGCCTGCCATCCGGCGTCGCGCGGTCGATGAAGGCGATGACGCCTTCTCGCCGCTCATCGAGATCGATGTGCTCAGGATGTGCCATTGAGGCCATCGCCGTTTTCGCGGCGGCCTTCGCCTTCTCGATCGCCTCGGCGTCGGACTCAGCCTCGATGCTGACGCTATCGTAGGCCCGCAGCCAGAAGCCGATCTTCACGATATATCCGGTCATGGCGCGTCTCCGACGATGTCGGGATCGCGTGCGCCTGCGAGGATCGCCTCGGCCTTGGCGATCGCGGGCTGGGCGCGCTCGCGCCAGAAGTTGGGATCGGGCGATTCCTGGTCCGGCTTCGCCAGAACCTTGACGAGACCGAGCAGCACCTCGAAATGCCGCGCGATCCGCACCGGCGTCTCGGTGTAATGCGAGGGGATCGGCTGAGCCGCGCCGGAATAGGCGGCGTCTGCGCCGGACCAGATTCCCGTCACATAGGTTTCGCCAGCGGATTCGTAGTCGCGCTTCTCGCGGTCCCAATCCTCATCCTCGATGGCAAGACGGCAGGCCTGCGCCAGCGTCTCCGCCTCGTAGGTCTTGTGCCGGAAAACCGGCAGGCGATAAGTGGTTTCAATGGTCCAGAGAGCCATCGGTTGGTCCTTCCCTTCAGGTATTGCGAACACCCTGCGGGCGGCCGGCTCTCCGGCGCGGCGGGTCAAGGGCCGCTGGTCAAGCGGGCGAAGCCTCCCTTGACGCGCCGACCGGCAGGCGGCATCGGCAACCTTACCCACTTGCCACGACAGGCTCTTTCTCCAGCCGCATGGCCAGAACCTTCAGATCGTCATTCCAGTCGCCGGCGCGGGGACGCGATCGTGCGTAGAGCGCGGTCGCTTCCGACGCGATGGCGCGAATCCGGTCGGCGTAAACGTCGCCCTGCCGATTGTTGTCGGTCGCGGCAACAAGCCGGGCGTTCACCCGGCCGGCCAAGCCGCGGATGGCCTCATCGGTCGCCGGAGACCAGCCGCCTCCGGTGCTGACATAAAGTGTGTCATCGCGCAGGACTTCGATCGCAGCGAGGCTCATGGCATCGATCGCGGCTTCGGTGATGCAGATTCGCTGGGAGCCGATCGGCCCAAAGCGAAACAGCTCCTTGGTCCCGTCTGTGGCGAACCCGCGCCAGCGCGGGCCGCGCTCTTCCCAGCCGATGACGCGGCCGGCGGGGTCATCGTGTGCCGCCCACATGCTGCCCTGCGGACCCTCGCGCAGTCGACCTTGAGCAATCGCTGCCGCAATGATGCTGTCGGGGATACAGCGCTGATCGGCGAGATAGCGCCAGGTCGCCGAACCGGGCCTCGGGACTGTCCGGTACGCCCAACGGTCGGCGACGGACGTGAGCGCCAGGGGTCTGGACGCGCGTGTCCAGACCGGCGAGCTCGGAACGAAGCCGACAAGAGCGGCGACGCGATCGCAGGCTTCAGGGAATCCGCTGGCGCCAAGATGTTCGGCGAGATCGAAGACATCCCCTTTGGCGGACGACAACGGATCGAACCAGCCGCGCCCGTCGTGAATGACGATGATGATGTTGGCACCGCGCCGATATTTGAGCGCGCGGCGCGTGCTCTCCTTCAGGTCGATTTTCCAACCACCCTTTTCGAGTACCGCCGCGCAGGCCACTTTGGCGCGCAGCTCTTCAATGTCCTTCTTTTCCATATCTCCGCACCGAGCGCGCTCTGCGCTACTCGGCCCTTTCTTCGGTTGGCTCTTCTTGTTCCACATGTTCCGGAACGGGACCGACCGGCCGCGAAGCCTGCCGGATGCAAGGGCGCGCTGACAAGCCGTCCAAGATGTCGGACTCCGGCCGCGGCGAAGCTTCCCTTGCGACCGGCACGGCGCCAGCGGCATCGGTCACCCGGCTCAATGAGCTGGGGACCACGGATCGTATTCATGCATGATGGCATCCTCTTCGCCGTCGTATTCACTGGAAACCATGACACCGAATTCGTCGTCGACCTGAAAGAGAACCACCGGCACCATCAGCGTGCGGGCGAGATCGAGGGCGTGATCCTGAGCGAGGGTGAGATTCTGCGACATCGTGAGGCTCCCGTCTTGGGGCGGGGACCATCCCCGCTCGACAGGCGCCGACGTGTTCGGGCGCGGCCGCGGTCACCTCGCAGGCGAAGCCGAAGAGGTCGCACGCTTGCGTAGCGAACCCCTTGCGGGTTGATCGTGGAAGGCCGCGGCCGAACCAAGGAAAGCCCATTCGAGAGTGGGGTGGTCCTTCCCCGGACGCATGGCGCGCCGAACGTCACAGTCTCAAAGAGCGAATGCTTGCCGCGGTCGACGCCACGCGAAGTCACGTGTGCTTGATGGTCTTCTCATCGAGTCGCCGGAGGCTGGTGCTCGATACGTGCGAGAGATCTGACGTCAGCCTGATCGACGCCGGGTCGCGTTCGAAGCTCTGACGTTGGAGATCATTCCGGTCGACCGCCCGGAGACCTGCGCGATATATGAAACGAGGAGTTAGAGCCGGCAGCTATTCCGTTCGCTCAGGCAACTGGCTCTGGTTCGCCAGATCGAAGAAGCGGGTGAATTCACCCTGAAACGTCATGGCGACCGTCCCTGTCGGACCGTGCCGCTGCTTCGCGATGATGACTTCCGCCTTGCCGCGCGCGTCCCTCATCTCGGATTCCCAGGTGAGATGATCGTCGGTGCCGGGCCTGGGCTCTTTGTTCTTGAGATAATATTCTTCGCGGTAGACGAACAGGACGACGTCGGCATCTTGTTCGATCGAACCTGACTCGCGCAGATCGGAGAGTTGCGGCCGCTTTTCGTCGCGGTTTTCGACCCCGCGCGAGAGCTGGGACAGCGCAACGACCGGGACGTTGAGCTCCTTGGCCAGCGCTTTCAACCCGGTGGTGATCTCGGTGATTTCCTGAACGCGGTTCTGCGTCGCGCGCTGGGATCTGCCCTGCATGAGCTGAATATAGTCGACGACAATGAGATGCAGGCCTCGCTGTCGTTTCAGGCGGCGGGCGCGGGCCGCAAGCTGGGCGATCGAGAGCGCGCCGGTCTGGTCGATGAAGAGAGGCAGACGCCGCATTCTCTGGCGGTGGTCGAGGAGCCTACTGAAATCCGTTTCGGCGATCTCGCCGCGCCTAATATTGGAGGAGGGGACCTCCGCCTGTTCGGAGAGCACGCGCGTGGCAAGCTGCTCCGACGACATCTCGAGCGAGAAGAAAGCGACGATACCTCCGGCGGCGGGCCTCAACGAGCTGTCGACCTGTTGTATCGGATCGTAGGCGCTTGCGACGTTGAACGCGATATTGGTCGCGAGCGAGGTCTTGCCCATGCCGGGCCGGCCGGCGATGATGATCAGGTCGGTCGGCTGGAGACCACCCATTTTGGCGTCAAGGTCCTTGAGCCCGGTCGCGAGGCCGGAGAGTCTGCCGTCCGACTGATACGCCTGCGCGGCCCGATCGATGGCGCTGTCGAGTGCGGTCTCGAACGTCTCGAAGCCGCCGCCATAGCGTCCGGTTTCGGCTATGTCGTAGAGGAGCTGCTCGGCATGCTGGATCTGATCTTGGGGTGCGCAATCCACCGCCGCGTCAAAGGCGCTGCCGAGCATGTCCTCCGCGATCTTGATCAGCTCGCGTCGCACCGCGAGATCGTAGACGGTGCGGCCATAATCGGGTGCGTTGATGACGGTCGTCGCTTCCGCGGCCAGGCGCGCGAGATATTGCGCGACAGATAGTCCGACGATGTCGAGTGTCGCGGGAAGGAAGGTCTTCAGCGTGATCGGGCTGGCAATTCGGTTCGAGCGGATCAGCTCGCTCATGAGCTCGAATATGCGGCCATGCAGAGGCTCGAAGAAATGGTTCGGCTTCAGGAAGTCGGCAACGCGATAGAAGGCATCGTTGTTGATGAAAATGGCGCCAAGCAGCGCTTGCTCGGCCTCGATGTTCTGAGGAAGCTCCCGATAGGGCGGAGCGTCCAACGCCGTCAGTTTGAGTACCGCTTCTGCCACGTTTATCCGTCCGCCGACACCAATGTTGACGTGCAGGATCTACGAGCAACATTTGATCATGCGGGGGAGGACGACGAATCGTCCTTCGATGACGGAGTTTAACGTCAGACCCGATATATCCAATGGCTAAGCTGACCGCGACGGTCTCGGGGACCAAGAGGCCGTCGCTTCATGATCTGCCGAATGGTCTCGGGTTTATAGCCGGTGTTAGCCGCTGCACTGCGCTCTTGCGTCAGGGATGGCCGCCCGCGAGGGGGAAGCCCCGGATGCGGGGCTTCAGCGCAGCCGCCAGCCCGGCCCGGCAGGGCGACGCCCAACCGCTTTCTCGAATCACGGTCGCTTGCCCCGCCGGGGTGCCAGAAATTTCCAGCAATCAGTCATTTACCGAAGGGACCTAGAACGCAGGCTGCCAAACGGTTATGAATCGGGCGGGGCGGTACGCGCTGCCCTGGGGCGTGGAAACCTCTACGAACGGTTTGGTGCCGGCCGTTACGGCGCCGCACTCCTTGACCTTATGGTCGGGGAGCCTGTGGCGTATGCAACAGGTTCACCCGAACTAAAGGCCACAGGGCCGTTTCGTACGGTTTCCAACTCCCCGATCACCAAGAGTCAGCGAGGGATCGTTTGCGGGGGCGTACCGCAGACAAATCCTTATCCGGGGAACATGCGGTGCCCAAGCTGAGATCAGCTCAAGAGGGATCACTGGAGGCGCGAACCGTCGCCGCGCACCGGGCATATGTGACCGCTTTGGTGGCGTGGGAGCGAATCGCCCACCGGGCGACCTGCCCTGTCTGCCGGACGGAAGATGTGTCCCCCGAACAACAGCAGCGTCAGTGCGACGCCGCAGAGGCGGAGAAAGAGCGCTGCCGAGCTGCCTTTCGCGATCTTTGCGACGAGCTTGGATTTGTGCCGACCGGTCAAGGGGTTGCCTTGCCGCCTGAAGATCACCCCTGTTGTCGCGGCCGCTCACCCAACTGACGCCCGCCGAGGTGAGGGAAGGCGGCCCGCCCCCAGCCACCCTGACGAAGTTGACGAAACTGACGAAAGCCACCATATTGGGCGAAGCATTGGAGGTGGCTCATGCCGGTCACTCACAAAAAACGCGGCAACGCCCGCAAACGACCTGCGCGGCGCGAAACCCTCACGCTCGGCTTCGCAACCTCGCTCGGGTCGATCGGAAAGGACGTCGCCAGCCGCAAGGCGGCGCGAGGTCTCTTGTCCGGTTTTGCGAACGCCATGAAACGGGCGGAACAGACCGGCAAGTCTGTGCGGATGACCGTCTTGGTCGATCCCAAGGCTGCCGCCCCGCAAATCGCCGTCGAGGAGGTCTCGACGCCGAGGGGCGATATGCTTGACACGGCCTTGGCAGCTGCACGTCAGCGCGGCTCTGCGCGGGTCGCTGAAATCTTGAACAGCACCGACATGCTGTCGGCCGATGCGTTTGCCGAGGAGATTGGCGCTACCCGTGAAACGGTGCACAAGAAGCGCCGGCGGCACGAGGTGCTCGGTCTTGAAGGCCCGAAACGCGGCGTCCGCTTCCCGAAATGGCAAGTCAGCGAGTCGGGCGGCCTGATCCCGAGCCTGCCGCAGCTCTTTGAGGTCTTGGGAGACCGTCCGTGGACGATCTACCGCTTTTTGCTCGAAGGGCATGGCGAACTTGACGGCCGCAGCGGGCTCGAGGCACTTCGCGCCGGCCGCATCGCCGACGTGATGGCAACCGCGGAGACCATCGGCAGAGGCGCCTTCTCCTGACTGCGTCGTCGCCAGGACCGTTGCCGCCGGCCGGGTTTGCATCGCGCGCTGTCGCTTGTCGACGTCGCGCGGCATGGCGGCGGGTTTACAAGAACCGCTTTCCGGACGCGCTTGGCTATGGTTTCAGCCCGAGCCGATTCAGCGATCCCGAGACGACGTTGGTTGCTCCGGAGCGTTTCGGCGGCGTGTATTTCGGTCAGCGCCAACCTGGAGCTGGCGTTCGACGAAGGTTGCGAGTGACGAGACGCGCCGGTCCAAGACGCAAAAAGGAACACGTTCGGTAAGAGGCGACGGCTCAAGAAGCCCCACCTGCAGCCCTCCGATGTTGCCGCCAGCATTGCGCTGCTAGTTTGTGTCTGCCGACGGCATTCGTCTTCAAATCCAGATTGCCCGGCTAACGGCTGCCTGACGGCCGCAGGCCTAAGAGGAATCCGATGGCCATCGTGGCGATCGCTCCAAGGGCAGCACCTGCAACTGCTTGCAGTACGAAAATGTCAGCAGGTCTCGGTTGATTTAGGCTTCCGCTTCCGGTCACCATCGTCGCCGCATATGTCTGGAGGAAGTATCCTCCGAGAGCGCCAGCGATCAATCCGACGACCGTATGCCACCAGAAGCCGAAAGCATGCTCCCGCACGACCACAGCAGCCACCTGCGCGCCAATCAGGCCCCCAATGATCTGGATGCAAAAACTGGTCGTGGTCCATTCCATGGCCGGCTCCACTCAGCGAGGTTGCAACTGCCGCGGATCAATCTCTGCCTCGAGGCCGCTCTCAGACGCTGGTTTCAGCGGCAGCGCGTAGGTCATTCCCCAGCAGATCAGCAGCATCGCCGCAGAGCCCATCAGGCAGCCCTGGATTCCGGCAAGCTGATAGAGGGCGCCGGACAGGGTGATGCCGAGCAGCCGTCCCGCGGCGTTCGCTGCATAGTAGAAGCCGACATCCTCGGCTGCCTTTTCCGATCCCGCATAGGCCAGGATCAGGTAGGAATGCAGCGACGAATTGACTGCGAAGGGCAACCCGAACAGCGCCAGACCGGATACGAGAAGGAGATCCGGACGCGGCACGTCGAAAAGATACATCGCGATGGCGAGCGCGATCGGAACCGCCGCAAGAGCCGCCGCCCAAATCCGCGCGGCAGGCACCTCCTGGCTGAGACCGTCGGCGCTTCGGCGCACCAGCGAAGGCGCGACGGCCTGGATTCCGCCATAGGCGATGGTCCACGCCGCGAGAAAGCCGCCGACTTCGAGGAATCGCCAACCGTTCGCGTAGAGAAAGACCGGCAGTCCCACAACGAACCAGACATCGCGGGCGCCGAACATGAATATCCTGGCGGCGGCGAGGAGGTTCACGGCCCGTGTCTTGCCGAACAGCTCGCGGATCGTCTTCGACGACTTCGCCTTGCCGAGCTGGCGGGGCAGCAGCGCGAGTCCGGCCACGAAGATGAGCGCGAGCAGGGCGGCCATCGCCCATAGGGCCGAGCGAAAGCCGATGATTTCGAGCAGTAGTCCGCCCAGAAAGAAGCCGACCCCTTTCATCGCATTCTTCGATCCGGTGAACCATGCAACCCATTTGAAGAGCTGCCCGCTTCCTTCGGCGCTTGTTGCCTTGATCGCGGATTTCGACGCCGTCTTGGTGAGATCCTTCGCAACGCCGGCGATTCCCTGCGCGCCGACCACCCACGCCACCGACACGATCTGGCTCCACTGTGCGTCGAGACAGGACAACATCAACAGACCTGCGATCTGGAGCAGTTGTCCGGCCGCCAGCATCCTCGGAATGCCGTACTTGGACGCGAAGTAGCCGCCCGCCAGGTTGGCGGCGATTCCGGCGGCCTCGTAGAGCAGAAACAGGAACGCCAACGCGAACGGCGTGTAGCCCAGGCGAAAAAAGTGCAGCAGCACTAGCATCCGAAGCGCGCCATCGACGAGCGTGAAGCCCCAATAGGACGCCGTCACAATCAGATAGTTCTTGGCGGTCGAAGTCATAATCCGGCCCTCGCCACGATGTTGGCCAGGTCGACCATGCGGCATGCATATCCGACCTCGTTATCGTACCACGCGTAGACCTTCAGGAGCGTGCCATCCGTCACCATCGTACTCTGCGCGTCGACAATGGCGCTGCGGGTGTCGTTGGTATAGTCGGCCGACACCAGCGGACGGTGTTCGATGCCGAGGATGCCGGCGAGTACGGTCTTCTCGGCGGCCTCGAACAGCTTGTTTACCTCCGCGACCGTCGTCTCGCGCGCGACCTCGAAGACGCAATCGGTGAGGCTCGCGTTGAGCACGGGGACGCGAACGGCGTGGCCGTTCAACTTGCCCTTGAGATCCGGATAGATGAGGGAGATCGCGGTCGCGCTGCCAGTCGTCGTCGGCTGCATCGACAGCATGGCCGACCGCGCACGGCGGAGGTCCTTGTGCGGCGCGTCGACGACGACGTTCGTGTTGGTCGGATCATGGATCGTTGTGATCTGCCCGTGACGGATTCCGATCGCTTCGTGAATCACCTTGACGACGGGGGCGAGACAGTTCGTCGTGCAGGAGGCGGCTGTCAGGAGACGGTGGCGCTGCGGATCGTAGCGCTTGTCGTTAACGCCGACCACGACGTTCAGCGCGGCATCGTCCTTCACGGGAGCCGCCACGATGACCCGCTTGACGCCCCGTTCAAAATACGCCTGAAGCTGGTCGGGCGTCAGAAATTTTCCGGTGCACTCCAGAACGACATCGCATCCGAGACCGCCCCAGTCGACGTCGCCTGGATTGGCAGCGTCGGAGAATCCCATTCGTCGCTCGGCGATGCCGATCGATTTGCCATCGTGGACGCCGATCTCCTCACGCCACCTGCCGTGGACGCTGTCGAATTCGAGAAGGTGCGCGGTCGCCTCGATGCCGCCTTTGACTTCGTTGAGGTGGACGACGTCGAGGCGGTTTGCGCGGTAAGGGTCGCCTTCCGGTCGATAGAGTCCGCCGAGGCCCGCCCGCAGCGCGAGGCGACCGATACGGCCCATTCCGTTGATTCCGATTTTCATGGCGATGCCTTCTAGGGTGTGACGCGCGTGGTATCGCCGATTTCGTCGAGCCGCGTTTTCAGCGCCATCCGGTCGAGCGCGGCGAAGGGAAGGCTGACGAAGATTTCGACACGCCGACGGATCATCGCGTAGAGTTCATTCAGCAATGTGGTCTTCTCGGTGGCGGAACCATTGAATTGCGCCGGGTCCGGCAGTGGCCACGCGCCGGTCACGAACCTGCTGTCGATATCGGGGCAGAATTGACCTTCGGGCGTGTCGCAGAGCGCGATCACGAAATCCATCCTTGGAGCATCCGGGCCAGAGAAGTCGTTCAGCGATTTGCAATGCAAGCCATCGACGTCGTGACCGAGCTGACGAAGCCTCTCCAGCACTTCGGGCAAAGGAGCCTTCGCGGGATCGGATCCCGCTGAGTAGGCCCGGAACTTTCCCTTGCCAATCTTTTCCAGGATCGCCTCGGCCATGATCGAGCGCGCGGAGTTGTGGGTACAAAGAAAAAGAACATTGAAGGCCGGCGCGATCACGTCCGCCGCCGGCATGTCAGATCCGTCGTCCGCGCTCTCGATGGCTTGACCGCACATTTCCGGACGACCGTTGCAGCAGTCCCGGGCAAGATAATCCACAAGTCCGCGAAAGCCCGACACATCCGCTCGGTAGTTCATCGCGCGGCCATCCTTCGCCACCTCAATGAGACCTGCACGCGTCAGCGTGGCCAGATGGGTCGACATCGTGTTGTGAGGGACGTCGCAGCGCCGAGCCACTTCGCCGGCGGCGAGGCTTTCCGGATAGACGGACAACAGCAGCCGCAGCGCCTGCAGCCGGGTCGGCTGCGCTATGGACGCGAAACGTTCGACCGCTACGTCGCTGGCATTCGGCTGCTGCATAACCCGGTCCCCCAAAGCGCTTGTCAAAGCGGTGTCATGAAGTCTATATATGTCGAGACATATCGACATATAACGGAGGAGCGACTCATGATCAAGCTGTTTCGGGCCCTTACTCTCGGCGCCATCCTCTTAACCCCCATCGGAACTGCCCTGGCCGGCGAAAGCAGCGGTTCGGGCTCGACATTCGTCTATCCGATCCTTTCGAAATGGGCCGCCGAATATCAGGCGAAGACCGGAAACAAGATCAATTACGTCTCCAACGGCTCGGGTGCCGGCCTGCAACAGGTCAAGGCGGGCACCGTCGACTTCGGCGCCTCCGATATGCCGCTGCAACCCGACGAATTGGCGAAAGCGGGTCTGGGGCAATTCCCGTTGGTGATCGGCGGCGTGGTTCCGGTCGTCAACATCGATGGTGTCGGTCCGGGAGCAATCCGGTTCACCGGAAGCGTATTGGCGGATATTTTCCTGGGCAAAATCAAGAACTGGGACGATCCCGCTCTGAAGTCGCTGAATCCCGGCGTCGCGCTGCCCGCCGCGCCGATCACCGTTGTTCACCGGACTGACGGATCCGGCACGACATTCAATTGGGCCAATTACCTTTCCAAAGTCAGTCCCGAGTGGAAGGCGAAGGTGGGCGAGGGCGTGACAGTCGAATGGCCGCTTGGCATCGGCGGCAAGGGCAACGAAGGCGTGGCTGCCTATGTCGGCATCGCGAAGAACTCCATCAGCTACGTTGAATACGCGTATGCCATCCGCAACAACCTCGCCTACGGTCTGGTGCAGAATAGCGCCGGCCGCTTCGTCCGCCCCGATGCGCAGACCTTTCAGGCCGCAGCCGCCAGCGCGGACTGGGAAAATACGAAGGACTTCTACAGGATCATGACGGACGCCCCCGGAGAAAACGCCTACCCGATCACGGCGACATCCTTCATCCTGATGCCAAAGCATCCGAAGGACCGCGACCGATCGAAGATCGCCGCCGATTTCTTCAAATGGTCGCTCGAGAACGGCCAGGTCGAGGCGGGCGCGCTGAATTATGTTCCGCTCCCAGCACCGCTCGTGGACAGGATCGGAAAGTACCTGAAGAGCGATTTCGGAGCGTAGGGAATGATGGACGACGTCATCATCTATCACAATCCCGAGTGCGGGACGTCGCGTAACGTGCTCGCCATGATAAGAAACGCTGGAATCGAGCCGCATGTGATCGAGTACCTGAAGACGCCTCCGTCGCGAGACATGGTGACATCTCTTGTCGTGAGGATGGGTGTGCCGCTGCGTGCCGTAATCCGGCAGAAGGGCACGCCCTATGCGGAACTGGCACTGGACGACCCCAGGCTTTCGGACGATGAATTATTGGATGCGATCATGGCCCATCCGATTCTGCTTAACCGTCCGATCGTGATCACGTCAAAAGGCGTCAAGCTGTGCCGTCCTTCGGAGGCGGTGCTGGATATTCTCCCGCAGCCGCAGCGTGGAGAATTCCGCAAGGAGGACGGCGAACTCGTCGTCGATCGTCGCGGACAGCACGTCGCCCATACTTGAACGGAGGTTTTCTGTGTCGACATTCGAACGCTATCTCACGCTGTGGGTGGCACTGTGCATCGTGGTGGGTGTTGCCCTCGGACACTTGTTGCCGGGGGTGTTCAGCGTGATCGGGTCCGCGGAGATTGCCAAGGTCAATCTTCCGGTCGCCGCCCTGATCTGGCTCATGATTGTGCCGATGCTGATCCGCATCGACTTCGCCGCACTCGGCAAGGTGAAGGAGCATTGGCGCGGAATCGGGGTGACGCTGTTCGTCAACTGGGCGGTCAAACCATTCACGATGGCAGCATTGGCCGGATTGTTCATCGGGCATCTCTTCCGGAACTACCTGCCGGCGGCTCAGATCGACAGTTACATCGCCGGCCTCATCATCCTTGCGGCGGCGCCTTGCACGGCCATGGTGTTCGTATGGTCGAACCTTACCGAGGGCGAGCCTCACTTCACGCTGTCCCAGGTCGCGCTCAATGACGCGATCATGGTGTTCGCATTCGCGCCGATCGTGGGCCTTCTGCTCGGAATGTCCGCGATCACCGTACCGTGGGAAACGCTCGTGCTGTCGGTCGCGCTCTACATCGCGATTCCCGTCATACTTGCGCAACTGTTGCGGCGGCGCACGCTGAGCACAGGCGGCGAAGCGGCGCTAAAACGTCTTCTCGGTCGGCTCCAGCCGGTATCGCTGGTTTCGCTGCTTGCCACGCTGGTTCTCCTGTTCGGCTTTCAGGGACGGCAGATACTCGATCAGCCACTCGTCATCGCGCTCCTCGCCGTGCCGATCCTGATCCAGGTCTACTTCAACGCGGGCCTCGCCTATCTGCTCAACCGCCTCATGGGCGAACGGCATTGCGTCGCGGGACCATCCGCGCTCATCGGCGCGTCCAACTTCTTCGAGCTCGCCGTCGCGGCGGCGATCAGCCTGTTCGGACTGGAATCTGGTGCTGCGCTCGCAACCGTCGTCGGAGTCCTGATCGAGGTCCCGGTCATGCTGACCGTCGTATGGATCGTGAACAGGACGCGGGGGTGGTACGAAGGACATCCCGCGGACAGGGTCAGCCAGAGCGCCGAGTAGCAGCAGGCGTCGCTTCACAATGGTTTTCCATCGGGACCAAAAGACTTGAGGAATGCGGTGAGGTCGGCGATTTCCTTGTCGCTCTTCAGGCCAGCGAAAGTCATCTTCGTTCCTTTGACAACCCCTTGTGGATTGCGGATATACCCGGTGAACTCATCCTCGGTCCATGTGATCCCGGAGTTCTTGTTGGCGTCGGAATAGTTGTAGCCGGCCACCGAGCCTGCTTTCCTGCCAATCAACCCGTTCAGTTCCGGCCCCACCTTCGTGGTCGCGCCCGGTCCGATCGCGTGACAGGCGAGACACTTGTTGAACACGCGCTTGCCTGCATCGGCGTCTTGCGCGTGCGTGTCGGTGGAGATGACAGCGAACAGGGCGGCCGCGATGGCGACAACGATCGATCTGGAGGGCATTTCCGGCTCTCAGAGTTGGCTGTTGGAGGCGAAGGGGTGGAACATCACGATCTCTCCTTCGGCAACGTTTCCCGCGCCTGGATCGATCTGTGCGAAACCGTCGGCCTGAACGATCGGCAACAGTCGTGCCGATCCTCCTCGACCGAGTTTGCGCAATAGCGGTAGACCCATGTCCGATCGGCCGACGACAGAGACGGGTATGAACTCCGTGCGGCCGGTCTTATGAAAGAACGTTTCCGCCGTTCGTGCAGACATCGATCCCGTCTGCGCGACCGAAGCGCCAATCAGCTTTCTCACGATGGGGCGCACGAACAGGAGGAAGCTGACGAGTGCGGCGACGGGATTTCCCGGCAACGACATGACCTGCATCGCGCCGAGGGATCCGCAAGCGATCGGCTTACCTGGTCGCAATGCGAGCTTCATCGCATCACAACGCCCGCCCGCAGCGATGAGGGCGGGATAAAGGTAGTCGGCCTCGCTTCCCGAGACTCCGCCGGTCGAGACGAGCAGGTCGAAGCGGGAGGCCGCTTCCGCCAGGGTTGCCGACAATCGTTTCGGATCGTCTGCGATGATTCCGAGGTCGGTTGCCTCGACGGCTGGCCCCGACAGCAGCGACATCAACAACGGCCGGTTGCTATCGACAATCTCGTTCGGCCCTAGCTCGGATGTCGCATCCACGAGTTCGTCTCCCGTCGAGAGGACGCCTACGCGAAGACGGCGTCGGACGCCGATCGTGACGATACCGCAGGCGGCGAGCATCGCGGCATGGCGGGGGTCGACGACAGATCCGCGGACCAGGACGATTGTGCCGGAAGATACGTCCTCGCCGCGCCGGCGGATGTTGGCGCCATTTTCCGGAATGTTTTCGAAGAGCACACGAGATCCACAGCGGTGCGCTCGCTCCTCCATCACGATGGCGGACACGCCATCCGGGACGCGCGCACCCGTCAGCACCCTTACGGTCTGGCCGGACGATAACCGGCGAGGCCCGGCATGGCCCGCGCGCACACAGGCATCGAGATCGAGCGAAAGCGGAGCGCTTCGGCGCAAATCGTCCGCGTGTACGCCGAAGCCGTCGACCGCCGAATTGTCGAAGCGGGGCAACGCGGTTTCGGAGATCACGGCGGCCGACGCGACGCGGCCGGATGCGGCCGCGGCTCCGACGGTTTCGCAACCCTCGATTTGCACGACATTCGCCAGCATGATCTCGAGCGCCGCTACGGGCGAAAGCAGTGCCTGTCGCCCGTCCAGACAATCATCGGACGTCGCCGTGGAAGCGTTCTGAACTCTGAGATTCATGCGGCGGAAGGCCGAAGGGAATGGCGGAGCAGGGAGGAGGCGCCGCCCTTCCACGTTCAGACCGAGTACTCCTTCGATTTGAACGTCAGGTGGCGGACGCCTTCGGGCGCATCCGAGATCTTTCTGATGTTGCCCCATGTCTGCTTGTAGTTAGGAATGACGAGTTCGTTGACGCCTTTGGACACGACGTTGCCCTGCACGCCGGTCGGGAATCCGAACAGCATGAAAGCCTGCTTCCTTTTCGCCGTCGGCGTCGGATAGGCCATCGCCTGGGTCGAGCCATTGTCGTTGTAGACCTCCACGAGATCTCCTTCATTGAGCTTCAAGTCCGCCATGTCTTGCGGGTTGAGTTCGATGAATGGGAACGGCCATCGATCCATCACGAACTCGTTTTCCTTGTCCAGATACGCGCTCTGCCAGACCAGGTTGGCGCGGCCGTTGTTGATGAGGAACTGGAATTTGTCCTTCTCGGCCTGCTTTCCCGGAGCCTGAAGTCCGCGCCATTGGGTGGACGCGAACGTCGCTTTTCCGTCCTTCGAACTGAACTTGCCATCGGCATACAATCGCTTAGTGCCGATAATCCTCTGAGCGCCTGTAGAGATCGTGGTAGGGGCGCCGGTTTGGGTCGAGCCGGTCGTCTCGATAGCGGTCGCTGGCTCCTGGAATCCATTAGTTCCCATGGTACGAAGCCGCGCGTAGGTGACGAACTCGCCGCCCTTTTCGTGCTTCGCGTAGCCGTCCATGAAGGCGTCTTCCTCGGTCTTCCAGTCGAAGCCCTTGAACTTGTCGGCAACGTCGTTCTTACCCATCTCGCGAAAGACCCGCTCCATGTTGTTGGCGATACGGGCGGCGATGAGGCAATCCGGCATCGCCTGACCGGGCGGGTCCATATAGCGCTCGGTCAGCCTCATGCGTCGCTCGCCGTTCATCGACGTCAGGTTCATTTCGCCCGACGTCGCGGCCGGCAGGACCACGTGGCAGGCTTCGCCGATCTTGGTCGGCACGATGTCGACATCGACGGCGAACAGACCCCCGTTCTTGATGGCCGCGACGATGGCTTTCACCATCGCGTTGCGGTCGCCATAGGGCACGCTGTTCATTGCGTCCTTCACGACGTCGGTGCGCTTCTTGTAGACCCGCTTGAATTCCATCGCGTTGAGCGTGGTCTTGTAGTGGTCGCAGCCCCAGATGTGATGTACGGCACCCTTGCCGTTGATGAGCAACTGGTCGACGTAGGCCGCCGGCTTGCCGACATGCGCGTCCGACGGGCGCGAGTAACCTTCCTGATGTCCTCCCATGCGCACGCACCCGCCGCCTGGACGACCGATATTGCCGGTCGCGAGCGCCAGGTTCACGAGAGATTGGTTGGTGCGATAGTTGTCGTTGCCCCAGATCAGGCCTTTCTCATAGGCGAACATGGCTCTACGCCGTGCGCCACCCGTCTTGGGTTCGGCAATCCAGGTGACCGCCTTGACGATGTCAGCTTCCGGGAGACCTGTGACCTTCGCAGCGTCGGCGACAGAGACCCGGTTCGCCGCAACGGCCTTGTCGAAGTCTTTCGTGGACGCTGCGATGAAGGGCTTGTCGACCCATCCCTTATCGGCCGCGTAGGTCAACCATGCGTTGAACAGGATGAGATCCGTGCCCGAATTGATGGCGAGATGAAGCACGTTCTCCTTGCCGGCTTCGATTTCGCACGCGTTGGTCGTGACGGTCCGTCGCGGGTCGACGATCACGATGCGGGCGCGGTCGACGGGCTCGTTGCCGAACTCGGCCTTCTTCTTGTCGAGAGACGTTCCCCGCAGATTCGGAATCCAGTGATTGAGAAAGTAGTTGGTCTGCGTTTCGAGCGCGTTGGTGCCGACAGCGACGATCGTGTCGGCCAGCTCGGCGTCCTCATAACAATTGTTCAGTTCTCCGACGCCCATGTCGCGCGTGCCGTGAACCTCGGAGTTATAGGCAGGACGGTTGTGGATGCGGATGTTCTTGATCTTCATGGCGCCGAAGTAGAGCTTTCCGGTGCCCCAGGTATTCTCGTAACCGCCGCCGGCTCCGCCGTGGTCGAATGCCGACACCAGGAGAGCATCCTCGCCCTGTTCGGCGATAACCGCGGTGGTGACGCGTGCGACCAGATCCAGGGCGTCGTCCCAGCTCGCTGGCTGCATTTGACCGTAGCGCCAGACGAGGGGATCGGTGAGGCGCTGCAATTGCGTGTTGCGCTGACGCGAGTAGCTCATCTCGGCCATGCGCGCACCACGCGGCGAACCGAGGCCGGAATTGACGACGCAATTCTTGTCGGGCTTGATGACCAGATGGACGTCCCGCCCATCTTGCTTGACGATGTTGTACATCGAGGGCGCATACCAGGCCGCCGTCTCCGCCTCCTGTTGCTTCGAGAGATCGACGCCGAACTTGTTGCTGCCCGGCGCGTTCTCGCCTTCATAGCGCGCATCCCACGAGTAGGCTTTGTACCCGCATCCGACGATGCAGTAGTGGCAAACGACGTTGTGCTCCTTGGCATCCACGGGCACGATGGGAAGACGGCCGATCTGGCGTTTGTAAGACATGATGGATCCTCCTCAGAGCACGTTGGACAAGCGGCCGTACAGCAACTCGTCGACGCCCTCGGCGAAGATCTCACCGTTGCCGTCGATCCTGAGCACATACTGGGGAAGGTTCTGCGTGGCCTGTCCCCAGACCTGCTGACCTCCGCGCTCGCAGTCGAAACGCGAGTAGTGGCCGGGACAGTTCATCGTCTTGTCGGTCGCGTTGTAGCTGAGGGGAAAACCCTTGTGAGGACAGGTGGTCGAGAAGCCGACGATATCTCCGTCCGGTCCTGCTCCGCTCGGTACGCGCCGACCGAGCTTGAGCACGACGCCGGGAGCGTCGTCGTCCGGATATGCGACCGAGAGAGGTTCGTTGACCTTGAGATCCTTGAGGTTGCCGAGGCGATTGGACGGATACTTGACGAGCGTCGCCGTCGCGAGCGTGTCAGCTTTCGCCTCCTTCGGCAGGACGGTGAGCGCAGCAGCGGCCGCGGTCATCGCACCGGCGCCGCCGAGGAATTGCCGACGGCGAACGTCGACAAGATTGTCGCATCTCTTCATTTCCTTGATCTCCCCAGACCATAATTTTTTTGCGTCCCATCGGACGCATCACGATGTGCACGACACGGGCCAAGTGCCGGTCCGGTGAAAAGTCCCGATGAATCAACTCCGCGTCCCGATCCAAGCCGGTGCGATGTTCAGAAAGCAGAACATGGTGCAGCGCCGTCCGTTCGGATTTCGAGACGATCTGCGAAATTTCGCACGTGCGGGAGGGCCCCCGGGCGCGATCCCGCCCCAGATCGGTCGAAGGATCATCTTCCGGACGCCGAGCTGATGAGATTTCATAAATAAATCAGTGGCTTGCCGCGTTCGCGCAGCGTCGCCGAACCCGTTTGCAGGAATCGAAGTGTCCACTATCCTCGACGGATGTGTCGTTCCGTCGGAAGGTGACAAATCACGATGACCGCAGATCAATTCACGACCGACGATGCCGTCGAGATGTTCGCCAGCCTGGCGCAGCCCACGCGGCTCGAAGTCTTCAGACTGCTGGCACGATATCTTCCCTACGGTCTGCCGGCGGGAGATGTCGCGAGGCTATTGGCGGTGCCGCACAACACGATGTCGACACACCTGTCCCAGCTCGAGCGCGCGGGTCTTTTGACCAGCCGGCGCGAGGGCCGGTCGATCATTTATGCGGCGAAATCGATCAAGCTCGGAAGCCTGTTCGACGTCATGCTCGGCGAGATGCGGCCGTCTGCCGATCGCGACGGCGCGTCGTTCCCGCAGCGGCGTCCCGCAGCAGGCGACGCCAAGGGCTACAACCTCCTGATATTGTGTTCGGGCAACTCCGCCCGTTCGATCATGGCCGAAGCTATCCTCAACCGGGAGGGAGCCGGACGGTTTCGCGCCTATTCCGCGGGAAGCCGCCCGCAGGAGCGGCCACATCGTCTCGCAGTGGAACTGCTCGAAAGCCTAGGCTACGAAACATCGCATCTGCGGTCGAAAAGCTGGAGCGAATTCGCTGGCAAACGCGCTGTCACCATGGATTTTGTTGTCACGGTTTGCGACGCCGCAGCGGGAGAGGAATGTCCATTCTGGCCGGGCCATCCTCTACAGGCTCACTGGGGAATTCCCGATCCTGCGCTCGTGAAGGGAACTAAGGACGTGCAGCGCGCGGCCTTTCTTGCAGCCTATCGGCGCCTCACCGCACGTCTGACAGCTCTGGTGAATCTTCCGGTTGAAAGCTTGGACCTTGCTAATCTGAAGAAGGAGCTCGCCGCCATCGGCCGGATGGAAGGCGCAACCGACATGACCCTTTCGGCCCCACAAGCCGCCTAGCCCGTATCAGGCATGTACCTGGCGTGTGGTCTTGATCGAGATCAAGCCCATCATCTGGATTTTAAGCAATCATATATTCTGGAAGGATTAAGATATGACAAACGATATTGCCACGGTTCACCTTCCTGGCTTCCTGACCAGTCCGACCCGGTTCTTGTTCTTCACCGGGAAAGGTGGCGTAGGCAAGACCTCAGTCGGCTGCGCCGCGGCCTTATCGCTCGCCGATGGCGGAAAGTCGGTGCTGCTGGTTAGCACTGATCCGGCGTCTAATATCGACGAGATATTGGACGTGCCTTTAGGCAATCTTCCCGTCGCGGTCCCCGGTGTCGAGGGTCTGCATGTGCTCAACATTGATCCCACCGTCGCCGCCGAGTCCTATCGCCAAAGGGTGCTGGCTCAAATGACTCCGACCGCAAGCGAGCAGGATCGGAACACGGTTCGTGAACAATTGTCGGGCGCGTGCACAACCGAGATCGCCGCGTTTGACGAATTCGTCAGTTGGTTAGTCAACGACAATAAGGTGTACGACCACATTATTTTTGATACTACCCCGACCGGACACACGCTTCGGCTCCTCAGCCTGCCAAAAGCCTGGAGCGGTTTTCTTGACGTCAATGACCGGGGAGCATCCTGTTTGGGACCACATTCGGGTCTCAAGACTCAGGAAGCGCGTTTCAAGACAGCGATGGCTGCGCTCTGCGATCCAGCGATGACGACCATCATCCTTGTAACACGCCCTGAAACAAGTGCGATCGCTGAGGCTGCCCGAACTTCAACTGAGCTTCGCGCTCTCGGCCTCTCGAACCAGCGTCTGGTAGTCAATGGCGTGTTCCGGGCAAGCGATTCCTCCGATGCGACGGCGGCATCGTTGGAGCGACAGGGCAAGCAAGCGCTCGCAGGTATGCCTGCTGCACTCCAGACGCTTCCGCGCGATAACGTCTTGCTGCGGCCTATTGAAATGCTGGGGTTGGACGCGTTGCGCTCGCTGCTCCGTACTGTTCCGGCATCGGCGACGCCAATCAAGCCCTCAGCTCTCGTGTCTTTTACCGATGATCTTCCCGCCCTGGATCGATTGATCGACCTTCTGGCGGCGGATGGAAAGGGCCTGATCATGGTCATGGGGAAAGGCGGTGTCGGCAAGACCACGATCGCCGCGGCCATCGGACTAGGTTTGGTCCAGCGCGGCCATAGCGTGCATCTCAGTACGACCGACCCCGCGGCCCACCTCGCAATGACGCTCACTGGCGAGGTTCCTGGCTTGCGCGTCGACAGGATCGATCCGAAGGCGGAGACTGAGCGTTACATCGCGACGATAATGAATCAGCGCGGCAATACCTTGGATAAACAGGGGCAAGCCCTGCTGCGCGAAGATCTGGCTTCTCCTTGTACGGAAGAAGTCGCCGTCTTCCATGCGTTCTCGCGAATTGTCGCGGAGGCACGCACCGCCTTCGTGGTACTGGATACCGCGCCGACAGGTCATAGCTTGCTTCTGATGGACGCCGCTGGCACTTATCACCGGGAGGTGATGCGGCAGTCGGCTTCACACGATCTCATTGGCCGGATCACCACGCCCCTGATGCGCCTCCAAGATCCGAATTATACGCACATTCTGCTGGTCACCTTGGCCGAAACCACTCCCGTGTCCCAGGCCGCTGCACTGCAGGAGGACTTGCGGCGCGCGCATGTCGAGCCCTATGCTTGGGTCATCAATAAGAGCCTGCTGGCCGCCGGCACGCGAGATAGGCTGCTTCAACAGCGACTGCTGGGTGAAAAAAAACAAATCGATCGTGTGCGCGGATCGATGGCAAAGAGATTATTCTTCGTGCCGTGGCAGGCGACCCCGCCGGTTGGCGTCCAGGCGCTCCAAGAATTAGCCCACGATCACTCTCACGCACCGTCGACCGTCTGAACGGAAGATATCAGTACTGCGATTGCGCCGTGGCGGTGGCACGCGGATATGTGGAAAGGCATCGATAGCCTTCGGGTCCATTGCACAATCCGCTCTCGATCGCGCGGTGTCAGACGCATATTTTATTCAGGGTTCGAACCGGAAGGACAACCGATTGAAAGCTCCCACTTAGTCCGCAAAAACCGTCGATAGCGACATTATGTGTCGATAAGTCTCGACATGTCGCCATGAATGAGTTAACGATCCGCCGTGCTGGGGAGATCGGCGAATCGTGGCGGTCTCCACCATCCGTAGGCAGATGGATAGGAGATCAATCGTGACGAAACGCATGGGGATTGCCGCGGCCGCATTCGGCGCGGTTTTGTTCGCGGTCGCATCGGTGGCGAACGCAGCAGACATTACGGGGGCAGGTTCGACCTTTGTTTATCCGATCCTGTCGAAGTGGTCGGCCGACTACAATCAGCAGACCGGCGACAAGCTCAACTATCAATCGATCGGTTCGGGCGGCGGCATCGCGCAGATCAAGGCGGCAACGGTCGACTTCGGCGCCTCGGACATGCCGATGAAGCCGGAAGAGCTAAAGGATCTCGGCATGGGACAGTTTCCGCTGGTCATCGGCGGCGTGGTCCCCGTGGTGAACATCGAAGGGGTCAAACCCGGCGAAATCAAATTCACCGGTCCGATACTCGCTGACATCTATCTCGGAAAGATCGTCAACTGGAACGATCCCGCGATCGCGAAGCTCAATCCCGACCTCAAGCTTCCCGATGGAAAGATCACGGTCGTCCACCGGTCCGACGGATCCGGAACGACCTTTAACTGGGTGAACTACCTTTCCAAGGTCAGCGATGAGTGGAAAGGCAAAGTGGGCGAGGGCACCTCGGTGTCGTGGCCGACCGGCGTGGGCGGAAAGGGCAACGAAGGCGTCGCCGCGTACGTGAACCGCATCGCGAATTCGATCGGATATGTGGAGTACGCCTACGTTCTACAAAACAAGATGACGTACGGCGCGGTGCAGAACAAGGCCGGAAAGTTTGTCAAACCCGACAATGAAAGCTTTCAGGCCGCCGCCGCCAGTGCCGACTGGACCAAGGCGCAAGACTTCTATCTCGTGATGACGGATGCCCCCGGGGACAAGGCCTATCCCGTCACGGCGACCGTCTTCATCATCATGTACAAGCAGCCCAAGGACGCCGCGCGGTCTTCGGCGGCGTTCAAGTTCTTCAAGTGGTCGCTCGAGAAAGGCCAGAAACAGGCAACCGAGCTGGACTACGTCCCGCTTCCGGACACGCTTGCTAAGCAGATCGAGACGTATTGGAGCACCGAGTTCAAGAGCTGACATCGGTTCCCTCCGGAGGAAGGGCGCCCTTCCTCCGGATCGTCCAAACGTCGGAGGCGGCCATGGCCTACAATATCATTGATGTCGCGCAGCCGGCGCGCAGTGACCGCGCCGAGCGGCCACGCCTTCTCAGCGATGCGGCCGGCGACCGTCTCTTTCACGTCGTCGTCGCGTGCGCGGCTTACTTCGTCCTGTTGGCGCTCGGTGCCGCCGCGCTATCGATGGCCTGGGGCGGGAAGCTCGCGTTCCAGACCTTCGGATGGCGCTTCTTCTACGGAACGGAGTGGGATCCGGTTGCGCGACGCTTCGCCGCCTTCGTTCCAATCTACGGCACTCTCGTCACGTCCCTCATCGCGATGATCATTGCCATTCCGGTCAGCTTGGGAATCGCGGTCTTCCTGACCGAGGTCTGTCCCCGATGGGCGCGTGGCACCGTCGGAACGGCGATCGAACTGTTGGCCGGCATTCCCAGCATCATCTACGGCATGTGGGGCTTGTTCACCTTCGTCCCGTTCATGTCCGCTCACGTCCAGCCATGGATGATCGATCACTTGGGTCCATTGCCGTTGATCGGTGCCCTCTTCGATGGCGCTCCGATGGGCATCGGCATGCTCACCGCCGGAATCATCCTGGGCATCATGGTCATTCCCTTCATCACGGCCGTGATGCGAGACGTTTTTTCCGTCGTTCCACCGACTTTGAAGGAGTCGGCATACGCCCTCGGTTGCACCAAGTGGGAAGTCGTCAAGTACATCGTCGTTCCCTACACCCGCACCGCTGTCCTCGGCGGCATCTTTCTCGGGCTCGGACGTGCGCTTGGGGAGACGATGGCCGTTACTTTCGTACTCGGCAATGCCCACAACCTGAGCCTTTCGCTGATGGAGCCCGGCAACTCTATCGCCGCTGCGATAGCCAATGAATTCACCGAAGCGGATTCCGACCTCTATTTGTCCTCACTGATCGCATTGGGCTTCGTGTTGTTCGTCGTGACGTTCATCGTCCTTGCGGCAGCGAAACTGATGCTCCAGCGCATCGCACGACAGAAAGGGGAGTGACATGATTCTCGCCGGGCCCCGTCAGCGCCGCCGTCGGCTTACCAGTCTCTTCGTACTGACCCTCGCGACCCTCGCCACGATCTTCGGACTCGTTTGGCTCCTTTGGATCCTCGGTACCACGTTTGTCGAGGGGTTCAATGCCTTGAATCTGAAGCTCGTCACTCAGATGACACCGCCGCCGGGGCAGAGCGGCGGTCTGCTGAATGCCTTCTTCGGAAGTTTCGTCATGGTGCTGATCGCTGCCGCGATCGGCAGTCCCATCGGCATCGCGGCTGGGACGTTTCTGGCCGAGTACGCCCGCGGAACCCGGATTGGAGAAGTGATCCGGTTCGTCAACGACATCCTTCTCAGCGCGCCCTCTATTGTCATCGGGCTGTTCGTCTACGAATTGGTCGTGCGGCAGGCAGGACATTTTTCCGCTTATGCGGGCGGCATCGCGCTCGCATTCATCCTTCTGCCCGTCGTGGTCCGAACGACGGATGAAATGTTGCGTCTGGTGCCGGACGTGATGCGCGAGGCAGCTCTGTCGCTCGGCATCCCGCGCTGGAAGATGGTCGGGCATGTCCTCTACCGGGCGGCAAAGGCCGGCATCCTGACGGGCGTGCTGCTGGGAGTGGCGCGCATCTCCGGCGAGACCGCGCCTCTGCTGTTCACGGCGCTGAACAACCAATATTGGACGACGAAGCTGTCGGAGCCCATGGCCAACATACCGGTGGTGATCTTCCAGTATGCCATGAGTCCGTACGAGGCATGGCACACGCTGGCATGGGCCGGCGCATTCGCGATGACCCTGTTCGTGCTGGCACTCAGCATCGTGTCGCGTGCGCTGCTGAACAGAAGGAGCGCCGACAATGCATGACAATACGCCGATCCGGATCGGCAGCTCTGCGGGTCCCGAGGAGCGCGCGAAATTCGTTCTGCGCGGCGTGGACTTCTACTACGGCGCCACGCATGCGCTCCGTGACGTGAACCTTTCGTTTCCCGCAGGCCAAGTGTCGGCGCTAATCGGGCCATCGGGATGCGGAAAATCGACGCTGCTGCGCATCCTAAACAAGATTTACGCGATCTATCCGACGCAGCGCGCGACGGGTTCGGTTGCGTACGATGGTAGGAACATCCTCGATTCCGCATATCCCATCGGCCGGCTGAGATCGCAGGTCGGCATGGTCTTCCAGAAGCCGGTGCCGTTCCCGATGTCGATCTACGAGAACGTGGCGTACGGCATTCGGCACCACGAACGCTTGTCGCGCAGCGAGATGAATGCGCGGGTCGAAAGCGCGCTGCGACAGGCGGCGCTCTGGGACGAGGTGAAGGATAAGCTTGCCCAGAGCGGTTTGAGCCTCTCAGGAGGGCAGCAGCAACGACTGTGTATCGCCCGCGCGATCGCGCTCAGGCCGGAGGTGCTCCTCCTTGACGAGCCGACATCGGCGCTCGATCCGATCTCCACCGCCCGGATCGAGGAACTGATCGATACCTTAAAGGACGACTACACCATAATCATCGTCACCCACAACATGCAACAAGCCGTGCGGATCTCTTCAAAAACGGCGTTCATGTTCATGGGCGAGTTGATAGAGGACGGCGATACGAGAGAGATATTCAGCAAGCCGAAGGACGAACGGACCGAAGACTACATCACCGGCCGCTTCGGATAAGACACTGAGCGTTGTCGAAGACGTCGAGGAGATAACTGATGTCTAACTCCAAGCATACAGTCACGGCATTCGATGCGGATCTTGACGGATTGCGGGACAATATCCGGCAGATGGGCGACATTGCGCAGGCGACCCTCGCCGCATGCGTCGATGCCCTGCTGTCCGGCGATCAACAGGCGGCCACGCGCGCCATTGCGCAGGACGAACTAATCGACGCTCTTGAGAGGAGAGTGGAGGAGGGAGCTGTGCTCACCATCGCGCGGCGGCAGCCGCTGGCCGTCGATCTGCGCGACATCATGGCGGCGGTCCGCATCGCTTCGGACCTGGAACGGATCGGAGACCTGTCGAAGAACATCGCCAAGCGCGCCCAGGCCTTGGGAAACGAACGGCCGCCGCCGGCTCTTGCGGATCGGATTGGACGGATGAGCACACTGGCAGGCGAGCAGCTTCGCCGCGTGCTGGAAGCCTATGCCGAGCGCGATGCGGACAGGGCGATTGCGATACGCAATGAAGACGGCGAGATCGACGTGCTCAACACCGAGTTTTTCCGCGAGTCGATCGACTACATCGCCCGGACCTACAACAACATCGCCGGCATCACGCATCTCCTGTTCTGCGCCAAGAACATCGAGCGCATCGGCGATCATGTCACCAACATCTCGGAGAACGTCTATTTCATCGTGACCGGCTCGCTGCCGCCGCAGGAGCGGGTCAAGCTCGACAGCAGCAGCAGCGTCAGCACCGTAACCGCCGCCGACAAATGATGCACGCGAACGGGATCAGGCGTCCGGGCTCAAGCCGAGTCGTTTCATCTTGTCCCAGAGCGTGGTCCGACCGATTCCGAGCAGCTTCGACGCCGCGCCAATCTCTCCACCGGTCGAGGCGAGGGCGCGCAGAATGTGCCTTCGCTCGGCGTCCTGACGCACGTTTTCGAGCGACTGGAGCACCGGGTCCCCGCGTCCCGCATCGTGAGCGTATTCGGGAAAGAGGTCGGCCGGCATGATCCAGGGGCCTTCTCCCAAGGCCACCGCGCGCTCGACGCGATTACGCAACTCGCGGATATTGCCAGGCCAATCGTGCATCCGGGCGGCTTCCTCCGCCATGACGCTGAATCCATGGATACGACTCTCCATGGCGGCGGCGTGTTCGATGAAGAACTTCTCCATCAGCCAAACGATATCGTCGGGGCGATCGCGCAACGCCGGCACCTCCACGCTGACCACGTTGACTCTGTAGTAGAGATCCTCCCGGAAACGATCCGCCTTGACGAGCGCCAGCAGATCGGCGTTCGTCGCGGTCGCCAGCCGCCCTTCGAAGGGCAGGGTACGCTCGCCGCCCACGCGGTGAAACGTACGGTCTTCGATCAGACGCAGCAGCTTGGCCTGCAACTCGTGATGCAGCTCGCCGATTTCGTCGAGGAACAGGACGCCCTTGCCGGTGCGTTCGGCATAGCCGAGATGCCGCTGTGTGGCTCCCGTGAACGCTCCCCTTTCGTGACCGAAGAGTTCGCTCTCCAGCAGGTGGGCCGGAATGGCCGCGCAATTGACCGCCATGAACGGTTCCCTGTTTCGGCTGGAAGAGGCGTGGAGAAACCTCGCGGCGACCTCCTTGCCGCTGCCGGTCTCCCCGGTAAGGAGCACCGTGGAATTCAGGGAGGCGAGGCGCAGCAAGAGACGTTCCAACGTCTTGGCCGCCGGCGAGAGTCCGAGAACGCCGGAGGCCGTCGAGCCGGGCCGCACGATCTCTCCCAGCCTCGCAAGCAGCTTCTCGATCTCGAACGGTTTGGTCAGGTAGTCGGCGGCGCCGGCGCGCATCAGCCGCACCGCCTGGTCGATGTCGCCATGGCCCGTGATGAAGAGGAACGGCGGAGTTCTTGTCGATAGCCCGGTCTCCTTGAACAGATCTTCCCCCGTCATGTCCGGAAGCCTGATGTCGCAAACGACTGCATCGAAACGGGCGGTGCCTATCCCAGCTACGGCGTCGCGTCCGTTGCGCCACCATTTGACTGCGATACCATCCAGCGCGAGCCGCTGCACAAGGCTTTCTCCCATGATCGGGTCATCCTCGATCAGCGCGATCGATCGGCCTTCACGCGACATCAGCAAACTCCGTGTCATGTCTTGGAATATTGATCCGGATAGCCGCTCCACCCGACGGGCTGCGCGATACCGAGATCATGCCGCCGAGGTCCGCTATGAGGCGGCTTGTCGCCCATAGGCCGAGACCGCTGCGGTCGAGCGGCGGAAGGGTGCTGGCGTCGCTCAGAACCGGGATCGCCCATGCAGGCAGTCCTGGTCCTTCGTCGTCCACCGTCAGGGTGAGACCGCTTTTGTCGGATCGTGCCCCCACAGATACGCTGCCACCGGGCGGTGTTGCGGCGATCGCGTTGAGAATAAGGTTTAATAACGCCTGGCGTATCGGAGTGCTCGGGATCTCAAGGCCGGTTTCGAGGGCATTCGTGATCTTTACGTTGACGCCCTTGCGCTTGGCCTCGGGTGCGACGAGGAGCGCGAGATCGTCCAGGTCGTGCGACTCGAGTGCGCGTGGCGTTCGATCCGTGCGGTAGACCGATAAAGTGGTGCGAACAGTGTCCTTGATCGCCTGCAGGCCGCGATCGAGAAGGCCAAGGGAATTCTCGCGGACCCCCGGCAAGTATCCATGCGACTTCAGCGTCGCGACGGCGTTGAAAAGACCGCCGAGGGGATTGTTGATCTCATGTGCGACCGATGACGCCAGCCGACCCAGGCTGCTGATCCGGCGTTCCTCCGCGAGCCGCCGTGCGAGGTTCTCCCGATCTCCTAGCGAGCGGACGAGGTCGTTGTAGGAGCGGAACAGGCGGCGGAATTCGCCATGCGTCCCCTCGATCGTCGTCTCGGGAATTGGCTTCGCTTCATCCATCCGTGCCGCGCCGAGATGATACGAAAGGATTCTCACCGGCTGCAGCATCCGCCACATCACCAGCCAGCCCGCCGCGGCAAGCGCCAGTACGAGAACGCCGTTGGTCAGAGCGAGCGCAAGCGTGACGTCGCGTCTTTCGGTTGCGAGGTGCCGCGTATCGAACCTGGCAAAAATCGCGCCTGCCGTTCTGCCCGGATAAGCAAGAACGCGCGATATGGTTGCGACGTCCCCAGCGGGATCGAAATTGACGCGTCCGTCAAGAAGACTCTCCTTGAATTCGGCGCCGATCGGGTGGCGGTGCGGATCCGATGCCGCAATGATGCGGTTTTCGGCGTTGGTCACGATCGTCTCGATGGGCCGCAAACTGCGATGGCTGGTCTGGGCCCGTTCAATCGCGTCGAATACCTCCCAATTGTCCTCCCGCAGGACGGACGGCCCGATGGCTGATGTGAGACCGTCGAGATAGCTTTGCGAGAGGTCGTTCAGGAACTGTTCCTGCGTATCCGCGAGCTTTGCGAGAACCTGCTGCGAGAGCACGATCCCGACGACGATCATGAGGCCGGCCACGGCGACAGGAACCTTCGCCGCGACAGGCCAGGGGTGGCGGAGATATCGCGAGAACCTCATGTGCCCCGCTCCGCGGCAGCGACGAGCGCCGCCTTCCTTGCGATGGGATCGAACAGCGACGGATCCTCGACGGCGAATCCATCGAGTTGAAGCATCTCCAACACTGCCCGGCCATCGTCTGCCTCGTGCATACCCAACAAGGCGGTCTTCAAGAGCGCGAGGCGCTCCGGATCGGGAGGGTTCTTCGGTGCGGCGATCGGCGGAAAACCGAGCCATTCGGACACGGTGACGATCCGCGTTCGCTTGGTCAGTTCCGGCTCGAGCTTTGAGACGACGTCGTACACATAACCATCAACCGAACCCGATTGCGCCAGTCCGGATGCAACGGCGCGGATCACGTTGCGATGTCCGTATGTGAACATCGTTCTGGAGAAGAACGTCTCCGGACGAAGCGCGCGCTCGGCCAAGGCTGCGCGGGTGACGAGAAACCCGGAATTCGAGTCCGGATCCGAGAAAGCATGCACGTCGCCGCCAAGCGACATGAGGTCTCGCGCGTTCCGGCCCGCGTCGCAGATGGTGTAGCTTTGGTAGAGCGGTTTCCGGTGCCACAGGGGGACGGCGACAAGCTGGAGTTCGGGTTTGTGGCTCACGAACGGATATCCGCAGATCCAGGCGCCGTCGATCTGACCGGAGGTGAGGAGCGCGGTGACCTCCTGATACGTTCTGCGGTTCACCAGGCTGACGGCGCATCCCGTTACGCGTTGCAGATAGGACTGCAGCCGGCCGAGCAATTCCAGATCGGACGTGAGAAATACCGGAGTCAGCCCGAACTGAATAGTCGTCTCGCGCGCGATCGCGGGACAGCCGAACTGCGGAGCGAACAGCGCGCCCGCGCATAGCGAGAAGACACCGCGGCGGCTCAATTTGGCGTACGGAGAACACGACATATTCGCACTCCTCTTCAGCCACGCGTCGTTGGCCATATGCCCGATGCGTCGGCTAACGTCTCGAACCCACGGCCTCCTTTGCCGGCACGCAACAGGATTCTAAACTCTCAATCAGCGGCGCACAAAATTCCGGACGGCCGCGACAGCAGTCCTGGAGCAGAAAGAGCGCGACCGCCTGAAACGTCTCCAGGTCGGCACGGTAAATGATCGAGCGGCTCTGCCGCTCGGCGGTCACCAGTCCCGCCCGGGAAAGAATCGAAAGATGGGAGGACAACGTATTCTGCGGGACATCGAGCATCCTTGCGAGATCGCCGGCGGAAACGCCCGCCGGTTCGCAATTCACGAGAGTCTGGAACGCCCGCATCCGGGTGGGTTGGGCGAGGGCAGCCAAAACCTCGACGGCTTGATCGTTCTTCATATATCTAGACTTGTGGATATATGGAGCGATGTCAAACGATAATGTCGCGCCCGACCGCCCCGATGTCGCGCCAAAAGCGTCTGGATAACGACGAATCCCCGCCTTGTCGCCTCACCAGTCGGCCGCGTGGTCCGCGTCGCCTCGGGCGATCATCCGATCGGTCATCAGATTGTCATGGGTTATGTCGATTATTCTCGACAAATCGACTCGGAGGGTGAAATGACGTCTCGACGCAAATTCATATTGGCTATGGGTGCGGCAGCTTTGATTGCTGGTTCGGCTCAGGCCGAAACCTGGCGCGACAAGTATCCGGAACTCGTGCTTGCGATCGTCCCGGCAGAAAACGCGACAGGGGTGATCGAACGTTACAAGCCATTCGTGGACTATCTTTCCAAGGAGCTCGGCGTGAAAGTGACGCTTCGTGTCGCGAACGACTACACGGCTGTGATCGAAGGACAGAAGAACAAACAAATCCATATTGGATTTTATGGTCCCGGCGCTTATGCGCGAGCGAACAGCGTCTCAGGCGGAAACGTCGTTCCGTTCGTCACGACGCGAAATAGTGACGGATCGATTGGATACTATTCAGTCATGTACGTGCGGTCAGACAGCTCTTTCCAGTCAGTCGAGGATCTCAAGGGAAAGACACTTGGCTATGTCGACGTCGAGTCGACCTCCGGATACAAAGCCCCGAATTATTTTCTGACGCAACAGGGCTTTCCGATCGATAAGCATTTCAAGCTCGCACAGACCACAGGCAGCCACGAAAACGCAGTGCTCGCGCTGGCCGCAGGAACGGTCGATGCCGCTGTCAATTGGTGGAATTCTGAGACGGACTCGAACCTGACCCGTATGCTCAACAAGGGCATGGTCAAGAAGATCGATGGAACGGTAATGACAATTGGCGATTTCAGAGTGATCTGGAAGTCACCGCTGTTGCCTGGTTCTCCTTTCGCCTATCTCGCCGACTTTCCCGAGGATATGAAAGCCGCGATTGCGAAGGCCTTCCTTGATGCGCCTCAGAAGAGCAAGGAAGCGTTCGCAAAACTTTCCGATGGCAAGGATCTTGGCTTCGTACAGGTCACGGCCAAGGATTACGAAGAATCGGTCAAAATGAATCTTTGGCTTGATGCGCAACGAAAGAAGCGTGCCTCCTAAGACAACGGGCTGCTTCGATGGCGAGGATTGCACCGTTAATCCGTCAGCAGCGAGTGGACCTGCTGCTGAGGGATTATGAGCGTTCAGTCTCCGAAAAGAGGCAGCGCAGAATTGCTTCCGGGATCGGTTTCCTCACATGCGTGCTTATCGCCGCATGGGTCGGAGAGGTCGACCTGGCAAGATTCGCTGCAGGAATCCCGCGTTTCTGGTCATACTTCTACGACATCACGCCGACCTTGCGTTTGGCGCATTTGTCGGAAGATATTTCGGAATGGTACTGGAATGGCTGGTTCTGGGTCGAGCTCCTGCTCGAAACGCTTCTTGTCGCCTATGTCGGAACGTTGGCCGGGGCGGGGATCGGTTTCTGTCTATGTTTTCTGACGAGTGCAAATATTCTCAATGCGCCTGTTCTGACCTTTGTCGTCAAGCGAAGTCTCGAATTCTGTCGAACCGTTCCCGACATCGTATTTGCACTGCTCTTTGTTTACGCGATTGGACTAGGGCCGATACCCGGCGTTCTGGCAATCGCCATTCACACCACAGGTGCACTCGGGAAACAATTTTCCGAAGTTGTCGAGAATATCGACCTGAAACCCGTTGAAGGCCTTCGTTCGACGGGCGCTGATTGGTTCGCGCAGATTCGTTTCGCTGTTCTTCCACAGGTCATCTCGAATTTCGTCAGCTACGGACTGCTTCGATTCGAAATCAACGTCCGGGGCGCGACGGTGATGGGATTTGTCGGCGCTGGCGGAATAGGCAAAGAACTTCTCAGCTCCATCCGGCAATTCTACTATTCCGATGTCAGCGCGATCTTAGTCATGATCGTCTTGACCGTATCCCTGATCGATCTCTTTACCGAGAAGCTGCGCCATCGCTTCCTCGATATCGGACTGCCGCAATGAGCAATAGAAGTGTGCAGCAAGCGGATCTGGCGGCATTGCAAGCGGCCTATCCTCATCTGTTTTCGGTCCGATGGGCCACCCGAGCGAAAGCGGTCGGGCTTGTTTTGTCCGTGCTTGGGCTTTTCATTTTTGGCCTTATCTGGCTGGGATTCTCGCCCATGGCGATTATTCATGGGGCGGAAAGGCTCCGCATCATTCTTGGGTTGATGTTCCCGCCGAGCGCCGGTGAGCTTTTCCCGACATACGTGAAGGCGCTGGCACAGACACTTGCCATCGCGTTTTTGGGAACGTTGCTGGCGTCTCTGATTGCGTTTCCGCTATCGCTCCTGGCCGCGAGGAACGTTGTTAACCAGGGCGTCGTGCATTTTTTTGCCCGCCGCTGGTTCGATGCCATCCGCGGCGTGGACACGTTGATCTGGGCGCTGGTTTTTATCAACGTCGTCGGGCTCGGGCCTTTTGCTGGCATCCTGGCGGTTGCGATGTCCGATGTGGGTTCATTTGGGAAGCTGTTTTCGGAAGTCATCGAGACCGCTGATCGCAAGCCCGTGGAGGGTATTGTGTCCACGGGTGGATCCAGGAGTCACAGGCTGCGTTTCGGCATCGTTCCACAGGTGCTGCCAATTTTCCTGAGCCAGGTTCTCTACTATTTCGAATCGAATACGCGCTCCGCGACGGTCATCGGCATCGTGGGAGCCGGTGGAATTGGCTTGTATCTTTCGAACGAGATTAACCAGCAGAACTGGGACCATGTGTCGTTCATCATCCTGATGATCCTCATCACGGTTGCGACGATTGATTTTGTTTCTGCCCGGATCAGGCAATTGATCTACTCCCCGAAATAACACTGAGCTAGGGCTTCGTTCTCCAATGAGCACTTTCACGGACGAGCGCATCCTCAAGATTTTGCAGGAGGACGCAGCCGGGTTGCCGGTAGGCGAACTATGCCGCAAACACGGCATCGGCCGTACAACGCTTTATACGTGGATATCCCGCTTTGGCCGTATGGAGGTCTCTGAAGGGCAGAAGCTTAGAGCATTGAAAGACGAGAACCAGAAGCTGAGGACGATCCTGATCGAATCGATGCTGGATATATCGACGCTGAGGGACTTGCTCGGCAAAAATGACTGAGACGATGTCCGACTGAGAGTGCTCGCCGGGCAGCGGAACGACGGTCATGGCCGCTTCCGGAGGCGGAGCTGTCTATCAATTTGATATTGGAGACGGACCGGAGGCTCATCACCGCTCCTGAACGACAAGCATGTCCCATCCGTTGCCATGAGCGCTTTGCGTTCGGTCATGATCAGCATCCCGGAGTTCGCCGCCGCCGAACGTGCGAGGCAGACGCGGGAACACTTCGATCCATAATTCAGTAATTATAGAAAGATAGAGGGTTGACAGGGGAGGGCGGACGCCCCATCTTGGAGCCATGAGAATAGATGATGCCGCCGCCCGCCTCGAGGCGCTCGGAAGCCCCACGAGGTTGAAGATCTATCGCGTTCTGGTTCGCGCCGGACACGCAGGGATGCCCGTAGGCCGGCTCTGTGAGAAGCTCAAGGTCGCAGGTTCGACGATGTCCTATCATCTCAAGGCGCTCATGGCGGTGGGTCTGGTGTTCCAGAAGCGAGACGGTGTGACGCTGATCTGTCACGCCGAATACGACACGATGCGTGGCCTGGTCGATTTTTTGGCGGCGGAATGCTGCGCGGACGAGACAGAGTGCTCCGACGCAAAGTCCGCCGCCTGATTTTTTTGGCTTCTATAATTCGACGTTTCCAGAAATACAGGAGAAGAAGATGACAAAGAAAGTGGCCATCATCGGAGCCGGCCCCGTCGGCCTGGCCGCCGCCGCCCACGTGTTGGAACGCGGCATGACGCCGATCGTGCTGGAGGCCGGGCCTGCCGCCGGGCACGCCGTTCGCCAGTGGAAACACGTCCAATTGTTCTCGCCTTGGGAGTACAATGTCGACAAGGCCGCGGCGAGGCTGCTGTCCGCGACGGGCTGGAACTCGCCGGATCCGCATGTCTATCCGACCGGGGCCGAGCTGCTCGAGCAGTATCTCGATCCGCTTGCGACCCGCACGCCGCTTGCGGATGTGATCCGCACGTCGAGCCGTGTGACCGCGATCAGTCGCGTCGGCTTCGACAAGGCCAAGACCAGCGGACGCGAGCAAGCACCATTCGAAATCCGCTACCAGAACGGCAAGGGGCCGGAGACGCTGCGCGCCGATGCCATGATCGATACCTCGGGCACGTGGTCTTCCCCCAATCCCGCCGGCGCAAATGGTCTGCCGGCGATGGGAGAGCAAGAGTTTGCCGATCGCATTGCCTATGCCATGCCCGATATCCGCGGCGCCGGCCGCGCTCGGTATGCAGGCAAGACCGTCGCCGTACTCGGCGCGGGCCATTCAGCGATCGGCACGCTGACCGAGCTGGCGCGGCTTCGCGACGAGGCGCCTGGGACAGAAGTCGTCTGGCTCCTGCGCGGCTCCGATCCGTCAAAGGCGTTCGGGGGAGGCGCCAACGACAAGCTCGCAGCGCGGGGTGAACTCGGTGCCGCGTTCGCCGAACTCGTTGCAGCGGGCAAAATCCGGGTCGAGCCTGGATTCGGCGTGACACACCTATCGGCCGCCGGCGATCGATTGCGCATCGGCGCCGGCTCCTCATGTTGCGGCCGCCACGTCGTCGTGGATGAGTTGATTGTCGCCACGGGCTTCCGGCCGGATCTTAGTTTCTTGAGCGAACTGCGCCTCCGGCTCGACCCCGCGATCGAAGCGCCCGTCGCACTCGCGCCGCTGATCGACCCCAACGAACATAGCTGCGGGACGGTGCGCCCCCATGGCGCGCGGGAATTGGCGCAGGACGAACCGGGCCTGTACCTTGCCGGCATGAAATCCTATGGCCGCGCGCCGACCTTCCTGATGATCACTGGTTACGAACAGGTCAGGTCGATTGCCGCCGATATCGCCGGTGACCGCGAAGCCGCCGAACGCGTCGAACTCGAGCTCCCCGAGACGGGGGTATGCACGCGGGGTGGCGTCGAGGGTGACCCGGCATCGGCTGGATGCTGCGGCGGTCCGGCGCCGACAGCCGTTGATGCATGCTGCATGGAGGACGCGGACGCAAAGATCGCTGGCAAGTCCGGATGCGGCTGTGCATGAAGGCAACCGCATGAGCGATCGCCAGTTGCCGGTCATTGCCGCGTTGGGCACGACGCAGACTCTCGCCTGGGCCTCGAGCTATTACCTGCCGGCGATCCTCGCCGATCCGATCGCGCGCGATCTTGGAATCTCCAGCAACTGGTTCTTCGCCGCGTTCTCGGCGTCGCTGGTGATTTCGGGGTTGCTCGGGCCACGCGTCGGCCGCCAGATCGACCGCGTCGGCGGCCGCCAGGTGCTCTCGGCGTCGAACATCATATTTGCCGGTGGTCTTGTGCTACTCGGGGCATCGACCACCTTGTGGATGCTCGGTGCTGCTTGGCTGCTGCTTGGTATCGGCATGGGTTTGGGCCTCTACGACGCGGCATTCGGTGCGCTCGGACGGATCTACGGCGAGAACGCCCGGCGAGCCATCACCGGGATCACATTGATCGCTGGGTTCGCCAGTACGGTCGGGTGGCCGCTCAGTTCGCTCGGGCTGGAGATCATCGGATGGCGGGAAACATGCTACGCGTGGGCCGCGGCGCACATCGTGATCGGACTTCCGCTCAATCTGTTTTTTCTGCCGAAGACGGCGCCGACGAAGCGAACCGATAGTCCGGTCGTCAAGCCGCACATCCCGATCGACCGGACGATGGTTCTGCTGTCGTTCGCCTTCGCAGCGGCATGGACGGTGACGTCAGCGATGGCGGCGCACCTGCCACGTATCGTCGAGGCATTCGGCGCCACACCGGCGCAGGCCGTGTTCGCCGGCATAATGATCGGACCCGCGCAGGTCGCGGCACGCGTTCTCGAGGCCGGCACACTGAGCAGGTTTCACCCGTTGTTCTCGACACGGCTCGCCTGCATTACGCATCCGATCGGAGCCTGCGTGATCGGAATCTTCGGCGGCGGCGGCGCAGCGGCGTTCGCCCTGTTGCATGGCGCCGGCAACGGTATCCTTACGATCGCGCGGGGCACGCTGCCGCTGGCGATCTTCGGTCCGGACAACTACGCCTATCGGCTCGGACTCATCGGCGCCCCGTCGCGCATCGCCCAGGCGCTGGCGCCGCTCGGCTTCGGACTGTTGATCGAACCAATAGGACGCGGGATTGTGGCGGTCTCCTCGCTCTTGAGTATTGCGGCACTTGTGGCGCTGCTTTTGTTGCCAAGCGCCAACCATCGTGCCTCGCAAGCGGTGTCATTTGAGTAATAAGGCGTTTGGCCAATCTGACTGGCTGTTTATCGCGGACCAGGGCGCCTCCTCATAGGATCGATCTCGCTTTCCCTCCAGATCAAATTCATACAGCCGGACACGACCTGGATTTCGCAAGAAACACCGCAACGAATTGCGAAGCGACCGTGAATAAAACGCGGCCACGTTCGAATGGGAATTCCAACCGACGTCGCGCGCGCAAGCGCGCAGGGTCTTGCCCGCATCTGGTCGCGGGCTCTGTGGTCGCACGACGCGAACCCTGACGACCTGATGTACGACCCGCGACTCAATGGCGAGACGAACGTCGTTGTCTTCGATAGGGCTATACCAAAGCTGGTGGCAGTCGCGACGCCACGCCTGGTCGATTGCCGCGGCGATCTTGCGACGATCCTCACGGATTTGGATCTGGCCATCGTGTTAACTGCGGGCTCTGTGACTTACCGACTGGAGCCCACGCCCCATGATCAGAAGCCTTCTAAGGTTGTGCAACCGGTGAGCGAACCGTCGCGCAATGGTGCTTTGTGACCATACCGCTCCGATTCGGTTCATGACCAACTCGGCTTGTCCCACAAGCTGAGGAGTCTTCAATGCTCATGGTCATTCCTGGCTCAGACATCAGTCGGCATGCTACGCTGATGGATCGCGTCTTCCGTTTCCGTCATTCGATCTTTGTCGACGAGAAGGGCTGGATGGACCTGCGCCAGCCGGACGGCCTGGAGCGCGACCGCTTCGACGATGTTCATGCGATTCACCAGATCTGCCTTCGTGGCGACGAGATCGTCGGGTATCAGCGTCTTCTGCCGACGACCAGGCCACATCTCCTCAGCGACGTCCTGACCGATCTGTGTCATCGCCGGCCGCCGCGCGGTCCGCGCGTCTTCGAGTGGACGCGCTTTTGTGTTGCCCCCGGCAGCCGCGAGATGCGGCCGCGTGCGGATGGCCCCTTTCTCGAGCTCGCGCAAGGCGTCGTCGAATGGGGGATGGCACACCGGGTCGACACTGTCACGGTCGCGATCGATTGGCGTCTGATGGTGATCGCCATGCAGTTGCGGTTCTTCGTACGACCTCTGGGTTTTCTCAAGCGCATCGGCCGCGATGAGGTGGTCGCGCTGCGCATGTCCTTCAATCGCGAAACGCTCGCCACGATCCGCCAGGCACGCGGATGTGACGACCCGGTGCTGCCAGACCTGCTGCCTTCGGCGGCTTAGCGCCGCGCGTCACGTCACATCAAGAAAGGATAGGAGGAACGTCAGGTGATTCGGACCGCCGATACTAAGATCGTCGCTCAAGAACTGCGCACACGATACGACCATGCGCGTGCTGTGACACTCATTGGACGAACGCTGCAGAAGGCGTTATTTGCAGGCCGTTCCGATGAGGTGGTGTTCTGGGCGCTTGTCCATGCGCACTATCGCGGCGGCGATCTTTGCGGTGCGACCGAAGAGCAACTGCGCGCCTTCGCCGATTTCATCATCCGCGATCCCTCGGAGAGAAATTGACGACAAGGCGCCGCCTAGACGTCGGTCGGGGCGACGACGATCGAGGCGCTACCGGCCGCGGGCGGGTTCGCGGCGATGCCAGTCGAAGTTGGAAAATCCCCAGGTCCGGTCGGCGTCTGCGCGCACACCGCGGATTGCTGGCCGGTGAAGCACGAGACGTCGTAGCCTGATCCGCGCACCAAATACGTGCAGACGCTCACGCCGTTGCCGTCCTTGACATTGCGGGCGTTGCAATCTCCGCTTGCCGCATAGTTGGCGAGCTTTCCGTTCGCCCCGCAGCCGAACTGGCACGCCATGAGGATCGCCGACTGATCGATGGTCGCGCATTTTCCGCCCGAGCACACCTGCTGACCGACAAGCGAGGTCAACCCGTTCTTCTGTGCCTGGCCCCAGGAATTCTCCTCATATTGCGTCCAGGCGGCGGTCTGCGCGGATGGACTGTTGAGGAAACTCTGGGCGCTGCCACTGTAGTATCGTTCGAAGGTGCCCGGGCAGAACTGGAAGGCACCGAGGCAACCATATTGGTTGGTGGTCCCGAAATTACCTTCACTGCTGGATACCTTGGCGGCGAAATCGGCGCAATTGGAAGGGATCCCGGCGGCCGTGAGGCTCGCGGCGGATTGACCGGCAAGGGCTGCGGCGGCAGAAAAACACAACAGGAGACCTGCGTCGACGAGCACCTGCCGGATGGCTGTTGAGACGCTCACGGTCTGCCTCCGGCGAGCTGGAATTTGTAATCGCCATTCAGGAGGGTCTTGCCGTCATCGCTCAGCAGGAAAGGGTGCTCTGCGAACTCGGTTTGGGCTTTCGTCGCGGGCGCACCCGCATAGCGTGGGTCGTTGAGTGGCACGATCTGGTGCATCATGTCATCGACAAGGATTGCGCGATGCCCATCGGGCCCAATCTGGACAAGACGCGTGGGGCACGTGCCCGACGAGCAATCCTCGTTCCAGATTTGCGAGATCAACCAGTCGCCCTGGCTCGTGCGAAGCTGGTACTCATGAATGGTCACGGTGCCCTTCGGATTGGGCGCGAGCGCGTCGCCGGTCCAGATATTGTCCGGATCCTTGGTGACGTTCCGATACGACGTCTTGTAGGCAAAGGCGGCATCGGCCGCGACGGACGGCGTTGCGACCGAAACCATGGCGAAGACGCCAATGCTGATCGATAAGAGATGTCGAGGATTCATGAGCGATTCTCCTGCAACGAAAAGCACGCGACGCCGGCACGCCCTGGGGGCGGCGGCTGGTTGGTGTGCGCATCGGCACGCGGCGTTGTGAGTCGGACCTTCATTGGCGATACAGCGGAAGCTCGAGGGAGCATCCGTCCACGGCCTTGTGGTTGACGATCATTCCGGTTTTCACTGTCTTTGTGGCAACGTCGTAAGACGCATAGGCCACCGATGCCTCGGGGTCCGGCGCGGCTCCCGGCGCGAGCTCGAGAAAGCAGCCACGGCCGCCATCCATCGTCTTGACCTGCAAACCCTCATAGATCGCGATCCGCATCGGGCAGAGCTTTACTGTTGCATGGGCGTCCGGCGCGACCTGCTTGACGGAGCACTCGATTGCGGTGTCGAGAACGCTGAGAACGACGGAACGCCGGGCGCTCCAGATGACGAAGTGGGCCTCCGTCACCGGGGCGTTGCCGCCGGAAAACCGGAGATCGCCCCGTGCTTTGTAAGCGCGATTATTTGCCTCGATGGCGTCTTTCCAGATGTCGACATAGGTCGCCGTCTGCGATGAAGGTTTTTGAAGGTTGGCGTATGACATCGGTCGCCACGCCGCGGGATCGGGAGTGAGCGATTGGGGATGAGCAGCAGTGGTGAGCTCGATCATCGTCATTATTCCCGCGATCAGGGTGCTTGCCCCGCGTCCCGTCAATTGCTCAAAGCAGCTCTGGAGCGATGATAACATCTAATATATTGTCTTTGCTTTGTCGACGCCGGCCCGCCACGCACGACCCGTCCTCCTATTCGTAGCGAGGCCGGCCAGGCACCCACCACCAGAAGTCCTTGGGCGACCGCTCGCGATTGCGCCACGGCGCGGCGACACGCGGTGGATAGACGGACTGCATGTTCCACACTGAGGCGTAGTAATAATAATTCGCGGTTTCGCGCCGCAATCGCCGTCCGGATCCATCCAGAAAATCCGTCGCACAATGGACGACCGGACCCCGGTAGCGTGTGACGCGCGCGGTCTGTTCATCGAGCGCGCCGGGCTTGCATCCAAACAACCAGATCGAGGCAGGGTAGCTGCGATCGCCCGGCGCTGCCGCGAGCAGACGAAGATAGGCTGCGTTGGCCTCGGGCTGCGTCGGGTAAAAAACTCGTTCCGTCAGCAGGGGCGCGAAAGTCGAGCGATCCGGTGCATATTCGAGGCGGCCCGGCTTGACCTGTTCGGGACTATAGAGCGGTTCGGGCGCCGGTGGTCCAAGTTCAACGACAGGCGCCCCCGGCGCGGCGCAGCCCGCCAATACCATCAGCAGGGGCGCGATCAGGCTATGGGCTGGGCGAATCACGGCGTCGCCTCGCCCTGCCGCGCGGCTTGGCGCTTGGCGTCCGGAGCCGCGCGCCAGTCCCAAGGCATCTGAAAGGTGCTTGACCACAGACCGCGATACGCCTTGCGAGCGTCCTGCTCGGCCAACTCATAAGCGCGGACGCCGGGGTCGTCCGGCGACGACGGACGGGCGACGGCGACGCCCTCACGCACCATATCCGCAGCGATATCTTGATGACCGGCCGAGGCACATCGGACCAAATGCTCACCGGCCTCATCGCGCAAGGTTCTGCAGGCAAGCCAGGCGTTGAGCGTCGCGGTGACGAGCCAGGCTGTCGCCATCGTGCCACAGGGCCAAAGCTGGCGGCCGAGGCGCGCGGTTTGATCGGGTGCGCAGGTGTCGATTCCATAGAGCCGATAGACCGCTTGGGTCTCGATATCGCGGAAGCGTGTTCCGTCGATCACCTCGACGCGCAGCGGCGGCGACTGAACGGCGGCTCTCGGGAAGTAGAGGCCAGGGGTCGGGCTGAGTGTTTGCGCAAGGCCCGCGTGACCGGCGAAGACGGCAAAACCTGACAGCACGCCAGCGAGGAGTTTATGCGACCTCATCGCGCAACCCGAGATCGAGCTTGTGGAAGACGTTGGCGATGATGTCGGTCGTATAAATGGTTTCACCATCTTTCTTGTAGGATCCATCGGCCACCCGGCATTCGGCGTAGACAGCGTCGCCCTTGGCGATGTTCGCGATCGCCCATTCCGCCGCCTTTTCGTTGAGGATCGTGACCGTCACCCAATCCGTCTCCTCGCGCCGTTCGCCTTTGCCGTCGGTCCATGCGCGGTCGGTCGCCACGTTGATCTTGGCGGCCTTGTTGAAGGCCTTCGGGGTCTGACCGACGCGGCCCCGCAGGATGAAAAGATTCGTCGTTCTCATAGTCTCTCTCCCGAAGTTGCTGGATGGCTATCAAGGTGTTGGCGTTTGCGGAGATGACGTTAGCGCCTCAGGTGAGGCTGTCGGCGTTTGCTCATGCAGGGCACGCAGGATGATGGCATTCGGTTCGGGCAGGTCGGGAAAGGCCCACAAACCCGCGTTGGCGCGTTGCGCGACAAGCTGCGCGACAAAGTACGGCGCGTGCGCGGGCTGACCATCCGGCTTCAGGGCGGCGAAGGCGAAACCCGTGGCGATCAGCGCCGTGCCGAGATCGATCCGTGATCCGGCGCCGGCGCCGGTCGTGCGGCTCGCGACGCAGAACACGAAGATGGTTTTGGTCCCAGGCTGCTCGGCAGCGTCATAACAATGCGGTCGCAGATCGCGGATGAGCGCCACCAGCATGGCAAGCGAGGCCTCTCCGCAGTCGCGTTGGAGACCGTGCGCGTTGGTGAAGTTCGTTCCGCGAAGGCAGGATTGAACGCCATAGAGGCGATAGGTGACGCCACCGTCGGACCAGCTGTCGCCGGTCAGATAGAGAGCATTTACGGGGACTGGGAACCATCGCGATGCGGCGGGTCCTGCGATTGCGGCGTTCCACGCCAGAACCGGCGCGATGGCGACGGCGAGAATCCCAGCTCTTCCCATATTAGTAGCCCTGCAAGGAGAAATAGAAGCGCTGGGCGCCGTTCGCCGTGTTGATGTCGACGTAGTAAGGATCGCTCCGCGACTCTCGCGCCGTCGTTGGATAGGTCGTGGTGCAACCGCCGTCGCCACCCGTACAGACTTGTTGCGGCTTTGAAAGATCAGCGCAAAGATTGCCGTTGGGCGCGGAGAAGAGACCTGCTCCGCCGTCCGACGATGCTTGAACGGGGGTCAGCCCAACCGGACACGCCTGATAGGGCTCGTAGCCAAGCCCGCTGGCATTCCCCTCGGAGCAGGTCGGCCAACCGCCGCCCTTCGCCAACTGGCGGAACAGGGTCTGCATGACTGGCACGCAATAGGGGATGCCCGACCAGCCCGGCGCGCTTGCGGCCGCGCATAGCAGCACCTTGCATCCGAATGACGCATCTTGCGCGCGCGCGCTCACGGCGATGCCGGACGCGCACAAAACGCCGACGGCCGTCAACAGAACTGCACCGCGTTTCATCCATCCTCCGGGAGTCAGAGCAGGGGACGCATGGTTTAATCCTGTTGCCAAGTTATCAACATTCAATATATTGTCTATTAGAAAATGGAGGCGGGGTGGCATGTCGACTCGCATCGCAGCGCTCGGGTGCAGCGTCCTGGCGGTTCTCGGGACCGCAAGCGCGCAGGATGCCGCTGCGCCGCCCAGGCTGGCCGCCGTCGACGCCTCGGGCCGAATCCTGCCCCTTAATACGCCACCTCCTGCAATCGAACGAATCGATACCACCTTTGCCGCAACCGCTCCCTGCGCCGACGCCAAGGCGATGGCGCCGGAGGCGGCGCGCGCGCTGGTCGTGCGCATCGCCACAGAGGAGAATTTCTATCCAGATTTTGTGCAATCGGTCGCGAAGGCGGAAAGCCACTTCAATTCGATCGCACTGTCCGACAAGGGCGCATTCGGCTTGATGCAATTGAAACCGGAGACGGCGCGACGCTTCAAGGTTGATCTTTGCGATCCTGCGGACAACGTGCGCGGCGGCGTCCGCTTTCTTCGCGCTCTGCATGAGAAGTATCGGAATCCGCTCTTCATCCTCGCCGCCTACAATGCGGGCGAAGGCGCCGTGGAAGACAGCCGCGGCGTTCCTCCGTTTCCCGAGACAGTGCGGTTCGTCGCTCAGGTCATCAACGACTTCTACCTCTGGCCTACGCCAGGCGGCGCGCCCCATCGCGACGCGCGCAACCCGATGGGCAGCCCGGACCTGATCGAGCCCGGGACGCCGGCCGCCGCCGCGCCTCCGGTGGAGAAAGCAGCGCCTCAGGCGGGTTGGAGCGACGGATTCGTCATGCACGTCGATTGAAAACGGAGGATCGGATGAGGAAATGGGTATCGCGCTGGCCGCTTGCGGGGGCGCTCTTGGTGGGAAGCATCGCGGACGCCGCGGCGCAATCGAGCGGCGGGACGCTGCAGCCTGTGCAGTCCACGCTGACGCAATTGGTGTCGGCGCTCACCGGGCCGATCGCCACGGCGCTGGCAACGCTTGCCGTCATCGCCTGCGGGTTCTTCGCATGGTCCGGACGACTGACCTGGGGCATCGCCGGCAGCGTCATCTTCGGGATCGTTCTCGTGTTCGGCTCGGCGCAGATCGTGCAGTTCTTCCAGTCGGCGGTGGGGCAATGACAGAGAACGAGCTCGAGGATCCCCTCATCACACCGCTCGTCAAGGCACTGACGCGCGCGCCGACCCTGATGGGCGTGCCGTACATGTACTTCATGTTCAACGGAGTGGTCTCCAGCGTGTGCTTTTTGGTCTCGCACAATCTCTTCATGCTGTTGGTCGCGATCCCGCTGCATCTGTTCGGCTATGTCATGACGCTCCGCGACGACCGCATTTTCGAAATCCTCTTCGTCAAATCCACCAAATGCCCGCCTCGCTCGCGCGCCTTCTGGGCCGCGGACAGTTACTCCGCATGAGGACTCGATATGGTCGCGCGTGCCCTGCTTGACGAATTGACCTACGGCGCCGTCTCACGGCGTGAGCGTCCGGTCGCATCGCACCTGCCCTATACCCGGCACGTGGATGACCACATCATCAAGACGCGGGATGGCCTCGTGATGACCATCCTCAAGCTCGACGGTTATTCGTTCGAGACCTCGGACATGAGCGAGGTCAACGCGCGCCTGCTGGGCCGCAACGACGTCGTCCGCACCCTCGCGAATTCGCGGTTCGCATTGGCCGGCCACATCATCCGGCGCGAGGTACAGCCACGGATCGACTCGACCTTCGACAATCCGTTGTGTCGCGAACTCGACGAGCGTTACGATGCGGCGCTGTCCCAGCGGCGCATGTTCGTCAACGACATTTACCTGACCATCGTCCGGCGCCCGCTGCAGGGCCAGGCCGGGACCTTCGACGTCATGCTGACGAAGCTGCTCGGCCGCAAGGACGAGGCTGGCGAGTCGGTCGCCGGGCAAACGGCGCTGACCGAGCTTCGTGACGCCGCAACTGCGGTTCGCGAGAACCTCGCCGGATACGGGGCACGCCAGTTGGGCGTGGTTCGCCGCGAAGGAATATGGTTTTCCGAGCCGTTGGAGTTCCTGGTGCAGTTGCTCAACGGCGGCATACCGCGCCCGATGCACCTCCCGCGCATGAACATCGCGGATGCGCTCTCGATGAAGCGACTCTTTTTCGGTCGCAACGCAATCGAGATCCGCGGCGCCGGACCCGAGGATACCCGTTTCGGCGCCATGGTTTCGATCCGCGAATACCCGGCGCAGACCGGTCCCGGCTCGTTCGACAATCTATTGCGTGTTCCGCACGAGTTCATCGCGACACAAACCTTTGCCATCGTCGACCGTCCCGAAGCCGCCAAGCAGATCGACCGCGTGTCGCGCCAGGTCGATATGTCGGACGAGGCCGGCTCAATCGTCGCTGAGCATCTCGATGACGCGCGCGACGAACTGCTTGCGTCGGAGGCGATCTATGGCGAGCACCACATGACGGTGATGTGCCTGGGCCGCAACCTCGGCGAGGTCGGGGCCGCAGTTACGGCGGTCGGCGCGGCGCTCACCGATCGTTCGGTGATCTGGACCCGAGAGGACCTCAATTGCGAGGCGGCCTTTTGGGCGCAGCTGCCGGGCAATTTTGCCTATATCGCGCGAAAGGGCGTGATTTCGTCGAAGAATTTTGCGGGATTTACGTCATTACATAATTATCCGAGCGGACGGCCGGACGGCAACCACTGGGGCCCCGCCATCTCGGTGTTCGAGACAACGTCGCAGACCGCCTACTACTATAACCATCACGTTCGCGACATCGGCAACTTCACCGTCGTGGGACCGACCGGATCGGGAAAGACGGTCTTTCTGTCCTTTATCGCGGCGCAGACCCAGCGTGTACAGCCGCGACCCAAGCTGCTGTTCGTCGACAAGGATCGCGGCGCGGAGATCTTCATCCGGGCGCTCGGCGGTCAATACGAGACCCTCGTGCCCGGTGAGGCGACTGGATTTAATCCATTGTCGCTGCCAGATAGCGCACCCAATCGCGAGTTCCTCTATCAGCTGTTCGCCTTCATGTTGCGCCCGGCGAACGGAGCAGATCTGAGTGCGTCGGAGGAGCAGGTGATCCGCAACGCGATCGCCGCGGCCCTCACCGGCGGGCCGGCCGGTCGGACACTCAAGGCCTTTTCGACCCTGCTCCGCGGCCGGATCCGCGCCGGCGAGGGCGATCTGCTGGCGCGTCTCGAGAGCTGGATGCGCCCCGACCAGCGGGGCTGGCTGTTCAACAATGAGGAAGATCAGTTCTCGCTGTCAAGCGTGTTCGGATTCGACATGACGCGGGTGCTCGATGATCCGGTGATCCGGACTGCGGCCCTCATGTATATTTTCCACAGGACGGACGAGCTCCTGACGGGCGATCCGGTGATGATTTTCCTCGATGAGGGCTGGCGCCTCCTCGACGATGAGGTGTTCGCTTTCTTCATTCGCGACAAGCTCAAGACCATCCGCAAACAAAACGGCATCGTCGGTTTCGGCACACAGTCTGCCGCTGACATCGTGCGGTCGAAGGCGTCGAACACGCTGATCGAACAGACCAGCACCAACATCTTCTTTCCCAATCCAAAGGCCGACGACGAAAGCTACCAGAAGGCTTTTCGCCTCTCCGGACGCGAGGTCGCCTGGATCCGCGGCACGGTCCCGGAAAGTCGTTCGTTTCTGATCAAGCATGGCCGCGACAGCGTCGTGGCGCGGCTCAACCTCGCCAGCATGCCGGACATGATCAAGGTGCTGTCCGGGCGCACCGAGACGGTCGCCGAGCTCGACGCGCTCCGCGCGCGCGTCGGCGACGACCCGGCCGTGTGGCTGCCGATTTTCATGGGGAGAAGCCAGGGATGAAGCTCCGGATTGCGATCGTCGCGGCTGCCCTGTTGTCCGGCGCCACGCCCGCGCTAGCGGATATTCCGGTCAACGACGCAGCGCAATTGACGCAGCGCTCGCAGACGGCCGGCACGACCGTGAAGCTCGTGCCTGTGACCACGCAACGGCAGGACGCCAATAGCGGCGTCAAATGCGCGGTGACCACCGGCAAGAAAGCGACCATCACCAACCCCACTGTGCAGCCGCAAAGCGGCGCAGGCAGCCAGGCGATCCAATCTTACGGCCCCGACCTGCCGGCGACGCCCGATCCAATCGCCCAGGGCGCTGCGCTCAACAGCCAGACCCTGTTCAAGTCGAGCGGGGACGTGGTGGCCGGGCTCGACGCCAGCGGCTCGACAATGACGGCGGCTCAATCGGCGTTCAAGACAGCCGGCCAGCAGGTTGGAACCGCGCCGACGGTGATGGCCGCGATCGACATGAACAGCGCGGCTCGGCTGCAAAACAACCTTGCTTGGAACAGCGCGATCAGCTCGGCCAATCTCTGGGTGACGGCGCTCAATGGCCTGAATCTGGCGATGACGAGCGACATGAGCCGGTCGGCGCTTGGCATGCGCGCAACGACCACTGCGGCGCAGGCGACATCAGGCCCGGTCTGTCCCATCGGCATGATCGGATCCGGGACGGCGGCCGATCCCTGTCGAACGTCATCGGTCTGCTCGACAACGCCCCCCGGCTCGTCGCCCGACCCCTCCTGCGTGAGCGCGCGCTATGTCGACACCGACGGCAACGTCATTTTTTACCTCGCCCAAGTCCAGAACGCCACCAACACCGGCGGTGGCGGCACGAACGCGGCGTTAACGATCGCCGATGTGACCGCGGCGCTTGCCGCGATTTCCGCCAACAGCCGATAGGGAGACTCCGATGCGCTGGATATTCATGCTCGCCGTGTTGACGCTGGCTTTGACGGGAGCGCCGCCGGCGATGGCGCAAGTTCCCGTCCTCGATAGCGCGAATCTCGCCAAGGCGCAGCAGATCGCGACCAGCACGCAGCAGATCCTCACGGCAGATCAACAGATCCTCCAGTTCACGCAAAAGACCCTGCAGGCTGTCACCGGCGATCGCTCCTCGCAGGCGCAAGGCACGCTCGCCCAGATGGCGCTCGGCGGCGGCTTCTCGATGGCGCAAGCGCCTTCCCTCGGTTCGGTAATTTCGGGCGGGGCGTTGTCGTTCGCGGGCATGGGATCGGCGTCTCAGAACATCGTCTCGACGCTCATCAACGGGCTGCAGCTGGTGCAGACCATTACCGGTCTCGTCAGCGGCCAGGCCCATCCCGCCGATACGGCATACAAAAACTCCGTCAACGTTGCTGCAACGCTGTCCGGACTGATCAACTCGACGCAAGGTGCTGTTCAACAGCGATCATCCGCCTTCACGCAAGGCGGCCAGCAGATCGGCAAGGCGCAGGACCTCAAAGGCAGCGTCGACCAGAACACCCAGGTGCAAATCCAGACCGGGCAAACGATCAACGAGCTCAACGGCGTCGTCAACAATGCTGCGGCGGCCGCCAATCAAGCAAACCTCGATCGGATCGCCGCTGAGTCATCGGCCGCCCGGGCGATGAAATTCACACAGCAGTGACCGCAGCATTGGGGGACTCGTGTCCAGACGTACTCTGATCCTTATCGCAATCCTCGCGCTCGTTGGCGGCATCGCGATCGGCCGCTACGCGCTTCCGCCAACTCCCGCCTCCGGCCTTCGCGCCGGAGCGAGCGGGGCTGAGAATGACGCGGCGAAAGCGGCCTCGCGCGCCATGACATTCAGCCAACCGAAGGCGCCGGCCCAGTGAAGATTATCGCCACATTCGCCATCATCACGGTGATGGCCGCCGCGCTCGGCGGTTGCGCCTACAAGCCGCTGAAGGCGCCATGCTCGCCCGACGAAGGCGGGACGCCGCTCGCCTATTCGGAGCTTACGACACCGCCCGTTGCGGAGGCTTTCCAGCGACTCGATCGCTGCGGTCCCATGCGGCCGATCTGAGAGGGGCGATGGGCAACACCTTCAATATCACATCACTGCTGCAATCGGTCGACCAGCTCGGCCAGAACTATGTCTCGACCGCCTATCAGGCACTGGCGAGTGCAGCGACCTCAGGCGGCGCGACTGGCGTCGCCGGGTTGCTGCTCACGCTCTACGTGATTTTTTGGGGCGTCGGCATCTGGCAAGGCACCGCGACCGGCGGCCCCGCCGACCACGCGTTCCGGCTGTTCCGCGCGGTGCTGATCTACACCATGGCCACGAAGTGGGGCGACTTCCAGACGCTGGCCTATAATCTCCTTAACGATGGTCCCTCCGCCATCGGCAACGCGTTGCTGAGCGCGGTCACCACCGCCAACAACACCGGAACGTCCGCAAATCTGAACTCCGTCAACGGAGTGCAGTCGGCGCTTCAGAATATGTGGAACACGACCAACAGCGCCACGGAGGCGTTTCTTCAAAACGCGGGCATCACCAATTGGGGACCCTATATCTTCGCCGCGGTCTTCTATGTGGTGATGGCGATCCTGATCGGCTTCGCACTCTTCCTGATCGTGCTGTCGAAGATGTTCATGTGGCTGCTGCTGGCACTGGCGCCGCTATTCATCATCCTACTGCTGTTCGGCGTCACGACGCGATTTTTCAGCGGCTGGATGAGTTCGCTGGTCCAGTATTTCCTGGTGCAGGTCCTGGTCTACGCGTTCCTCGCTTTTTACGTTTCGCTGATCCAGCAGACGATCGATACGCTGAATGGCGTCGCCAATTCCAAATCCGCCACTTGGGCCACCATCGGTCCGGTCGTGCTGCTCGCGATCATCGGCATCCTGCTGCTCAGCCAAATCAACAATATGGCCGCGGCGATCGCCGGCGGCGTCCCGATCTTCGCGCCGCGCATCGGTGCGGTGCTCGCGACCGCAACCGGCTATCGGCTCGGTGCGGCCGCGAACCGGGCTCGCCTTGCGTTCCGTAACCCGCTCAATCCTGCCTCGATGTCGCGGCGTGAGGAACTGGCCTCGCGCCAACGGGCGCGTGTTGGTCTGCGCGCCGGCTCTTGGGCACAATCCGCGGAATTTCGCCGCTTGGCTGATCAGCTCCGCAATGCCGGCGTCCCGCCGGCGCCGAGTGGCGGAGGCCGGCCATGACAGAGATGACTGCCCCAGAGCCCGTACAGGTTGATCCGCGCTATTACACGGATGGCGCCACGTGGGAGCGGGATATCGCACGCCGTAACCGCAACTCGCGCGCACTCGCCTGGATCGTCGCCGCGGTGATGACGATCGTAGCCGTTGGCGCGCTCGGCACCCTGGCTTTGCTGGTCCCGCTCAAGACCTATGAGCCTTACATGGTGGTGGTCGACAAGACCACCGGCTTCGTCGAGGTGAAGCGGTCGATGGCCGAGGGTCCGCTGACCCAGGACGAGGCGGTCACGACATTCAATGTCGTACGCTACATCAAGGCGCGGGAGACCTATGATCCGAAGGCGCTGAAGGACAATTTCGATCTGGCGCAGCTGCTCGCGACAGGGGACGCGGCGCGCGAACTCACGGAAATCTATTCCCCGGCCAATCCCGTCAATCCCGTGAAAGTCTACGGCTCCAATACCGTCGTCGCCGTCACCATCAAGTCGGTCACGTTTCCGAACAACCGCACCGCGTTAGCTCGCTTCTCTACCGAGGAGAAGTCGTCGACCAACATCATCACCCGCAACTGGGTCTCGCTGGTGCGCTTTCGCTATACGACCGCGCCGATGCGCAATGAATGGCGATTCGACAATCCGCTCGGCTTCCAGGTCCTCGAATATCGTCGCGACCAGGAGACAGCGCCTTCGCCAGGAACGGTGGGTGCGCAGCAATGATCAAGCGTTGCGTCGTCTTGAGTCTCATTCTGTGCGTCTCGGCGGGCTCCGCCTTCGCGGAGGCGCTGCCACGGCCGGGCCGCGTCGACTCGCGGGTGCGCGACGTCATCTACAACAAGGACAATGTCACCGCGATCGACGCCAGCTACGGCACCTCGACGATGATCGAGCTGCAGCCGGACGAGAAAATCGAAACGCTGGCGCTCGGCGACTCGATTGCCTGGAAGGTCGAACCCAACCGCAAAGGCGACATCATCTTCGTGAAGCCGGTCGACAAGAACGCGATATCGAACCTCAACGTCGTCACCGACAAGCGCATCTATTCGTTCCTGCTGCGGTCGAACACGCGGCCGCCCGGCGGGCAGATCTACGCTGTGCGGTTCCGATTTCCGGATGATGAAGCGAGCGCGAAGCTGTTAGCCGAAGCCAAAGAGCGCGCCGCCAATCCGAACCTCAAGGATCTGAATATCGCCAACGCCAACAGCGATTACGGCTACAAAGGCTCGTCGGTAAACAAGCCAGTCGCCGCATTCGATGACGGGACCAAGACCTGGTTCCGCTTCGAGGGCGAGACGCCGGCGATCTATATCGTCGACGCCGAGCGCAACGAAAGCCTCGTCAATTTCCGGACCGAGGGGCCTTACGTCATCGTCGACAAGGTATCGCCGCAGTGGACGCTGCGCAACGGCCAGGAATCGACCTGCATTTTCAACCGGCGTCTGACCAACGTGCATGAGCCGAACGGCCTCGAGCCCTATGCGCCGCAGCGTGTGGGATCGGCCACGGCTTTGGGAGGTTGACGCACAATGCCCACGCCTGACGACTATCGCTCATTCGAACTCGAGGCGGCGGCCGCGACGTCCGTTGCGCGCGGGCGCACCGCGCTTGGCAGTTTTTTGAAATTCGGGGTGCCGATCGGTGCTCTCCTGGTGGCCGCCTGGATGATCTACGGGTCGGTGGTGCGGCGTTCGCCCACGCTGACGACCCCGGATAAAGAGGAATTCACCACCACGCAGTTTCCGGCGCCATCGCTGTCCACGCCGCGCCCTCAGACCAACCAGGGCACGATCGTCATTCCGCAGGCGCCGGTCGAACAGGCACCGCCACCTCCTCCGGTAGCCCCGCCCTTGGCGCTGCCAGCGCCGCCGCCGCCCGAGCCGCCGCTGGCTGGTGCACCGCCGAATGACGATGAGGCGCGCCGTCTCGCCGAGCTCGAACGGCAGCGCCAGGAGGAAGAGCGGCGGAAATGGGAGCGCCTGCGCGCGCCCCAGGTGATCGCCGACAACGCATCGGCGGCAACGAATGCCGCAAACCCGGACGATGGAGCCAAGGCCGCCACAGCTCCGGAGGACGACCCCAATCGTCGTTTTTTGGCGTCCGTTTCGGCCGCCGGCGTAGAGGTCTCACGCGCCAGCAAGAGCAACCGGATCGACGCGCTGGTGGCCCAAGGCACGATGATTCGCGGCGTGCTTGAGACGGCCGTTCAAAGCGATCTGCCAGGCATGGTGCGGGCGGTCGTGAGCGAGAATGTCTGGTCGTTCGACGGGCGCCGGGTGCTGATCCCGGCCGGAAGCCGGCTTATCGGCGAATACAAATCAGGGATCGCGCAAGGGCAGACGCGCGTCTTTGTCGTCTGGACGCGGATGCTGCGATCGGACGGCGTCTCGGTCCAGCTCGGCTCGAACGGTACGGACGACCTTGGGCGGGCCGGCAACGCGGGCTTCGTCGACAATCATTATCTGGAGCGGTTCGGCTCCGCTATCCTGCTGTCCGTCGTGGGCGGCGCCGCGCAATTCCTCAGCGCCTACGGTCAGAACACCAACAACACCGGCAACGGCACAATCATCACCACGACCGATCCCGTCACAGGCGCCGTGACGCAGACGCAGACGGGCGTGAATCAGAACCAGCTGAGTCTGCAGGCACGCGAGATCGCAGCGCAGAACGTGTCGCAGACGCTCACCAACATCGCCCAGGAAGCGCTGCGCAACTCGATCAACATTCCGCCAACGATCTATCTCGACCAGGGCACACGGATCATCGTCTTCGTGCGGCGCGACCTCGACTTCTCCGCGCTCTATCCGGACCCAGTCAAGGAAGCCCTGAGGGAGCTGAAGCGTGAACGCGCTGGCACGAAGTCTGACGGTCTTCATTGACCGGGCGCTCGACCCGATCCGACCCTGGCTCGACGACGACCAGGTCGTCGAGATCTGCGCCAACGGTCCGGGCGAGGTCTGGGTCGAGCGGTTTGGTCACTCGGCGATGGAGCGGCATGAGGTGCCGGCTCTGACCGAGCATGCCATTCGTCATCTGGCTGAACGGGTCGCCGGTCATTCCGGCCAGAGCGTCAATGAGGAGCATCCGCTGCTCTCGGCCGCGCTGCCGACAGGGGAGCGGTTTCAGGGCGTGATGCCGCCTGCGACGACGGCGGGAGGCGCCTTCGCGATCCGCAAGCAAGTTATCAAGGAGATGCGGCTCGACGACTATCGCAAGCTCGGATCGTTCGACAAGGTGACGACAGCCAGCGAAGGATCGCTGTCGCAAACCGACCGACGGCTGTGCGAGCATCTCGACGCCGGCTGCATCGAGGAGTTCATCCGGCTTGCCGTCGTCAATCGCTATTCGATCCTGCTGTCGGGCGGAACGAGCTCGGGGAAGACGACATTTCTGAACGCGATCCTCAAGGAAGTACCGGTCGACGAGCGCATCATCACCATCGAGGACACGCGGGAGGTCAATCCGATCCAGAAGAACTACCTGCCGCTTGTCGCCTCCAAGGGCGATCAAGGGGAGGCCCGCGTCACCGTTGAAACGCTCCTGCAAGCCTCGATGCGTTTGCGACCGGACCGCATCTTTCTCGGCGAAATTCGCGGCGCCGAGGCTTATTCGTTCTTGCGCGCGATCAACACGGGCCATCCGGGCAGCATCACCACCGTGCATGCCGACAGCCCGGCGGGGGCGTTCGAGCAGCTCGCGCTGATGGTGATGCAAGCAGGTCTCGGGCTGCGGCGCGACGAAATCGTCGGGTACATCAAATCGGTGCTGCCCATCGTGGTCCAGCAGACCAAAGTCGGCGGTTGGCGCGGCACCTCGGCCGTCTATTTTTCCCGCGTCGAAGAATGGCGTCAGGAACGGCGAGGGGGGAAAGGCCGCCATGGCGCGCGTCGTCGCCTATAGGATCGGCATCGCGGTCCTTCTTCTCCTCGCCTTCTGGCTGTTATGGAGCATGGCCTACGAAGTCGTCGTGGCGCTCCGCTGGGCGCCAACGCGTTTTCCCAGCGAAGGCGCGAGCCGCTGGGTTCTTTTCCGCATGCAGAACGCCGACCGCTCGGTTGACTTTTTCCTCGTGGCCTGGCGTCATTTCTATGACCGCGTGATCTTCGCGCCGACACGGGTCGAAGCGCTCATTCGCGCCGGCTATGCCGCAGCCGCCGTCGGCGCGCTGGGACTGGCCGGACTGCTATTCGCCTTTATCAACCGCCGGCAAATGCCCTACGGCGCCGCGCGCTTTGGCACGTTGATCGAGGCGGCGAAGCAAGGCCTCACACCCAAACAGGGCATCGTGCTCGGAACGCTCGGCGGGGCGACAATCCGCTCCGACGAGCCCGCCCATATCCTCGTCGTCGGTCCATCACGCTCGGGGAAGGGCACCGGCTTTGTCCTCCCGAACGGTTACTTCTGGCAGGGTTCGGCGGTGTTCTTCGATCCCAAGCGGGAGAACTTCGGCGCGTTAGCAAATCATCGGGCAACGATGGGCAACAAGGTCTTCATGTTTTCGCCGGGCTCGAATGACACCCATCGCTACAACCCGCTGGATTTCGTGCGACGTGACGAGCGCATGGCGACCGACTGCCTGGTCGTCGCTTCCTTCGTGATCCCTGAAAAGGCGGACGATACCTGGGCCGGGGCAGGGCGGCTCCTGCTGTCTGCCCTGATCGGCTACGTGCTGTCGTCGCCTCTGATTGCTGGTGCTCAGCACATGCGCAGCGTCGCGCGGATGACCACGACCGGCAAAGACATTTCATCGGTGCTGCGCGCCATCGTGAGGACCGAACGGCCGCATTTGCCGACATGGGTGGTCGACAGCTTTAACCAGTATATCGCCTTGGAACCTGAGACGCGCAACAGCGCCGTCTTCAATGTCAACATGGCGATGTCGCTGTGGAATAACGGGCTGATCTCCGCAGCGACCGAGACGTCCGACTTCGATATTCGCGAGTTACGCCGCCAGCCGATGACGATCTTCATCGGCTGCACCATCGCAGAACTCTCGATCTTCCGGCCGCTGATACGAATTCTGTTCCAGCAGATCCACGATCTTCTGATGGTGAAGATTCCTGGCGACGATGAGCCCCATCAGGTGCTGCTGATGCTCGACGAATTCTACCACGTCGGGCGGATGGACTCGTTGATCTCGAAGATCACGATCAGCGCCGGCTACGGCTTCCGCATGGCGATCGTCATGCAAGACATCGCGCAGCTCGACGAGCTCTACGGCCGCAACACGCGCATCACCACGGTGTCGGGCTCGCAGATCAAGTTGTTCATCCAGATCAACGATCTCGAAACGTCGGAGTTTGTCTCCGAGATGCTGGGCGAGACGACGCAGATTTACAAAACACCGATCAAGCGGCCGGGGCAGGGCATCTTCGCGCCGCGGGTCTGGGCGCCGCATTACACGCCGCGGCCGCTGCGCAACCCGCTTGAGCTTCGAGAAATGTCCGCGCGGCTGTCGATCCTGATGGTCAAGAACTCACGATCGTTCGAATTGACGAAGATTCGGCATTACGTCGACAAGCCGTATCGCCGGTATTATCAAGCAACGAAGGGGCACCCTCCACAGCTTCCCGCCTTGCGGGCGTGGCAGGACGAAGTGCTGGGCGGCGCCATCAATCCGGCGCCAGAGGCGGTCGAGGGCGCAGACACCAGTGTCGGGATCACCGCGGCCGCGCCGGCGAAAGTCCGGCAGCTGCGCCGGCCTTCGGCAAAACGCACGCCGAAGAAGTCACCCGATACCGCCAGGCCATCAGCTCCATTGAACCCCGGGCCGCTTACCATTACAGCGCGGCGCGGGACTCCAAAATCCGAACGCAAGCCGCTTTCGCTGGGCGAATCCCCGCCATCCACTCCGGGTGATAGCTGCGACGTCCGCGACATTCTTGCGTCCGCCAGCGGGCAACAGGATGAGAACTTCGGAGCTATGATGAAGACGTTGCATCTCGGGACCCGATCTGGGAGCAATCTGGTGCAAGAGGCCGCCAACACGCTGCTGTCCCTTCACCGGTCGTTTGGGGATGAGCCGGAGACGGAGGAAGAATGACGTTTCGATTGAGCGCTGATCCAGCAACTGCCGCAGTGACTCTGGAAAAGATGACCTCTGCCCTCAGCGTGAACCGACCGCTTTTCTTCAGATAAATCAGCTTTCCTCGATCAGTTTGAACCCGCCGTTGCAAAAGTCGTCGCTCGCCGCAAGGCCCCAATAGAGCGCCGCGCGCCACGCATTCAGATTTCCGCGCTGGCGGCTGCGAGCGGTGTGGTTGAGTTCCGACCGAAGGATGTCTGCACCGGCAGCAAAGTTGCGCCGAAAGGTGTCCTTGGATTCGACCAGCTCGACTGCGGCACTTCCCGCGTACAACGACCCGAGTTCGAGCAATTCAAAGTGTTGCTGAGCTCTGGCTATGCGTGCTGCCGGCACACCGGCGACCTGTTCGATGGAAAAGCTCACCTGCACCGTGTTGGTAATATCGATTGCTGCACGGAGAATGCGGTGCGAACTCCAATCGTCAAAATACGGATGAAATGTCTGCTCGGCGTGCGTGCGAGGCGCATGTGCTAGCTTGACCTTGTTACAATCCGAACAGCTCGGCACAAGATTGGCCGGAAACACGGCAAACTCGGGATACTCCGATTGCGACAGATAGTGATCGAGCGTTTTGACATCTCGCGCGCCACAGAGCGGGCAACGTCGATATTTCGCGCCTGCCCGCAGGCGGTCGTAGACCGGGCGGCCTTTGCCACGGACGAGAACGCGATCGTAGACGTTCGAAAGATCCTCTTTGCTGACGCCGTCCGGGTCCTCAGCCATCAGTCGGAATAGCTCTGCGCGGACCGCCAAGTCCAGATATTCGGTCGCACGCTCGCTGATCCGCTCGGACAGGGCGAGAAGAGCGCTTCGAAGCTCCGGGTTACGGGTGCGCGCCGCCGACTCGCGAAACACCGCCTCTGCATCATCAGTTGGACATGAAATCGCAATCACGGCTCAGCGCTCCTCCCAGAGCGCCCGCACTAGCGCGCGGCCCTCAGCACCCAAATGGCCCTCAAACGCCGCCAGTGCCTGGTCGAAAGTGTTTGATCTTGAAACGACATCCGAGATCAGCGCGTGATATCCGCTCTCAGTGAATTCGACCCGAAAAATTTCGCGTGTCAGCAACCCGACATTCTCAGCAAAGGTTTCGACCTCAGGGCGCTCGATCTCAACACTTGCTCCATCGCGGAAAAACAGCGACACGCAATTGCTGGGGACTTCCTGAACAATGACGGGTGAGTGAGTGGCCAGAATGGCAACGCCGTTGCGTTGCGCCAGCAAACCCGAGAGCGCGCGGACGAACGATGCGGCGAGAGGAGGATGAAGATGGGCTTCAGGCTCGTCGATCAGAACCAGCGTTCCCTCGCTGACCAGTTCGACCAACCGCGTCATCGTGAGCAAGACAATCTTGTGGCCGGAACTTGCCTCGTCAAACAATTGAACTGCAGTGTCCTCGAAGTCGTCTTGCGGCAAGTCGGCAAGTCGTTCCAATCGCAGCGCGGCAAAAAGCGGATCGCCTTCCAGGACGCGCATGGCAGAGCGCCATCGCGGCTTTCGCGAGCTGCGCAGGCATTTGAGAGTACTCGCGACAAAGTCGGCGCGCAGATCGGCTGTCGTCTTATTTCGCGCCTCGCGCCTGCCGCTCTTCAAACGCACGTTCTTCTTCAGGCCGATATAGGCGTATTGCAGACCTGTGGCCGTCCCGTCGTTCGGAATCGCGGGGTCAAATTCATCGAAAGCGCTGAAAGCAACGGTGACAAGATTTGCGAAGCCTTCCTCGCCGCTGAGCTCATCGTCATCAGTGATGAAGGTCAGGCGTCCGAGTGATCGCTTCCGGCCGACACGCAGCAGGGTACTGATCGAACGAAGGAGTGTCGTCTTTCCAACGCCGTTGCGGCCGATGATGGCATGAATATTTGTCGGCGGAACCGCGTTGGGGGTCACCTGAACCTCGATGACGGCATCATCCGATTCCGGGAACTTGTAGCGAAAATGGAACGGCGTCAGCATCGCTTGCTCGTGCGCAATGGTTCTGAGCTTGGTCAATTCTCGCGCAGAAACAGAGCGCAGAAGCGACGTCTCGAACGCGGCTTCGTTCTGGAAGGCGGCAAAAATGTCATCATTCCAGACCACGTCCTGCAGTGCTTCCAAGATCGCGATGCGATCCTCTTCATCGACCGCAATCAGATTTTCGTAATATTCTTGGCTTTGTCCAAGCGACGCATATTCCTGTCCGAGGGCGACGAAGCCGTCTTCGATCTGGGTGTACCCGTGGCTCATGCTACGCCGCATGATTTTGACGGCCCCGATGTCGTGACGGGTGCCGTCGCCGTCAAGGTAGACGAGCGAGAACGCCGTTTTATACGAATAGTCGTCCCAATTATCGGCGACGAGAAAGCATTGCCGACCGCCAGCAATGTCGCGCTCCGCGCGAGAACTGCGCGAATACGGTATGACCGTGAACTGCAAAGGGGATCTCCGAGGGGCGGTGCAGGTTGTCGAATAAAATTGATACGTGCTTTGTGGCGCTCACGCTAGCGTCAGACCTCTCGTGTGGCGGACAACCGCTCCCGGCCTTGCGGGATTTATGGGGAGGATGAGGACGGGATGATTCCAGAGAAATGGTGCGCCGCAAGGCAAGACCCAAGGAGCCATTTAACTGGACCTAACGTTCGACATTGCCAGCCATCTGGTTGCACGGCGGCTTGTGGCAACTCCGACATAGCGAATTAGAAAGAAAGGGTGACGCCCCCAATTAAGCGATGCAGGCATGGCGACCATGATATTCGTCGTGAAGCGCAGGATCGCTCTCGCGGCTTTTGGGAAAACATGGAAACCCATCATTATGGAAAATAGGTATGCCACATAGCTGAGATACATAATGAAAATGGATTCGCATAAGACATCTTATGGAACATTTGGCTCGTTCGGTGGTTCGAATTTTTTGTGCCGTTTGAGTGATTTTGAGGCCGGTCCCATCAATAATGAGTCCGGTGTTTTCGAAATTGAGTCTGCAGGGTCGTGAACGACGCCGGCAGCATTTCATCCTGGCTGAAAGCGACGACCTGCTTTGACGTGCGATGGTGCTGGCGTCCACGTACGGTGTTCGAGCCGATCGCATCGCGCAGTTTCGTTTCGAGTTCGACCAGCAGCACGAAGAAGCTCGATCCGACTCACGAAGCCTTCGCCCGTCGCGACGACGTCCTGCCCGCCCGAATGAGGATGTCCGATGATCGGCAATGGCAGTTGCCGCGATCCCTTCCCGATGGCCGCAACGAAACGATGTCCGTCCCATCGAAAGAAACGGTCCGACTTCCCTCCGGTCACCATCAGACCGACGGCCCCGCCGTCCTCGAACATCCTCAGATCGCGCGCGCGCACGCTGAAGACGAGCCGGTGTCGGCCACGTGATTCCAGGTACACTTCGTGCAGACACCCGCCGCCATTGCAAACGGCGGCGCGGTTCGCGCAGGCAAAGTCTTCAAAGTGCAGCGATACGAAGCGTAGGCCTCCCGCCTCGATCGAGACCGAGAAGTAATGCCCCGCAGCCGCCGCGCTGCCGCACGCGCTTTCGCGCGCGAAAATCCCCCGTCGTATATCGGCCGGAAGTCCCTCAATATGCTCGGATGCCCACGGGTTCTCAGTGGCGAAGCTGCCGCGAGCGGTCGACTGCCCGCATGTCAGCAGCGAGCCGAGCAGCAGCAGCGCACCCGCCAGCGAAATTCGTCGAGGCGCTTTCACGGAACGATCCTCCTTTTTTGCTTCGGTGCGCCGTCGTCGGTTCGATCGAAGCGGCCCCCGATGCGGCGTTCGGAGGCCCAGATGAGTCGACAGGATCGCGAGATATCTTCCGAAGGGATTACCAGGATGAAATGGTGCGGAATGCCGAGCGGACTCTCCACTTCGAGCAGTGCGCCGGAGGCCGTCAGGTTTCGGACGGTGCAATCGATGGCCGCGCCGCCGAACGAGATCATTCCGGCCTTCAAAACGCGCGTTCGCCGCAGTTTTCGCTTGTCTTCCATGAGGGCCTCCCACCGGGACATGCCTAATCGACTTTCTTTTCGGCCGCCTCTCCCTGTTTCACGATGTCCCCCGTCGTGAAGAGGATGCTCTGAAGTTCGGTCCGCCAGTCCTTGTTGCGGCGCAGGAGGAATTCGAGGTTCATCCCGAAGTGCTTGAATTCTTCCTTTTGTGCATTCGCCATGATGGCTTTCGCCTCCTTGTCCTTTTCGAGCGACATCCGCTGTTCGTACCAGCCAATAGCTTCGGCCTCCTCTATGAGCGACGTGATCATCCGAGCGAATGTGCGCATTTCCTGCGAAAGTTCTTCCGGCGGTTCGTGATATTGATCGAACCCCATTTTGATCTCCTTTTTTTGATCGAGTGAAGAGATTGATGTCCGTGAAACCCAGTTGTCGCGCAGCGCCGACTCCAGACTATCTGCACCGAAGCTAGTTATAGGATCCACCTGACGGTCCACGCCGATAGGATTCCTCCATCGGTCATTGTCCGTCTTGCCGCACGATTTTTTAGAACGTTTAGAGCAAATGCTTGCCTCGAGCTTTCTGACGCCTGGTTCCAAGGGATCAGCGTTCACCCCGAGCCGGATTCGATGTCTTGGGATTTGCAGCCGCGGTTGACGACCCAAGAGTGAAGCGAATTATTTCTAGTAATCGACGGCCGTTCCATATGAAGAGCACCGAAGCAAGCGCCAGATAGACCCAGGCTAAGCCCGACAGAGTGGCTATCGTGCGTATTTCCTCGTTCCTGAAGTAGTAGGCCAAGCTCACCTGAATCAAAAACAGCAGCGCAAGTGCGGTCGCCGACAGAAGACTGAAACGCAGCCGCATGAGCAGTGCGACCCCGAACAGGGATTGAGAGGCAGTCAGAAAAAACTCCTCAATTTGTCGCGCGTCCAACGGCAGTGCTGTCGCACCGCGGGCGCCGACGGTCATCGCCAGCGGTAGCATGCCGACCAAGAGCGTCCACTGATTGATCTTGTCGCTGATCATGGTGATGAGTCCGCCCGCGGCCCGCCCCTTTAGAACAAACAGGACGGCGATAGATACGGCGGGTGCTTCGCTGGCGAGCGGCGCCAACCACTGGATGAGAAGGAATTCGTTGATGCCGAAGGCGCGGCCCGCTTCGATCAAGGCTTCCGCGAAAGGCTCGGCGCTCCAGAGAATAATTCCGCAGGCGGCCAGCCCGAGGCCTGCCATAACTATCCACTGCGTCCGGAGCGGCAATTCATTGAGCGCCGCGGCAGGTCCGGGTTCGTCCTCTCCGTCCGGGTTCTCGCTTTTGCGAACGTTGCGGACGCGCCAGACATATCCTCCATAGATTGCCACCAACATCGTGAAATCGAAAAGGGTAATGCTGCCTTTGAACAAAATGACAAACGCGTAGAGGCTGGCGAGCAAAAGGAACGAGACTTCGATTGCGTTGTCGTTTGTCAGTTCGATGGCGCGATGCCGATCCTTGAGCCAGTGCAGCAGTGCCAGAAGCGGCCATGCGACGCCGACAAGCAGCCTATTCGCGCCGGTCATGTTGGCCGCAGCATAGTGGACGTACGGCGACTCCGGGCCGGCCTGGCCCGCCTGAAAAGCGTAGTACATATCCACCGCATATTCTGGAAGGACCGTTATCAAGGCGACGGCCGCAAGGATCAGGCCCTGCGCGATGTGCCGCTCGGCCGCTTCCGCACCCCACGACAGAAGAAATCCGGCAGCGAGGATCGCAACGCCGAAGATTGCAGTGTCAACGACCGGTCCGAGACGCCAATTCGCTGCTCGCAAAGCCAAGGCGGGTAGAGCGGCACATGCCGCGATCGCGATGAGGACCAAAAAGCGCTTCATTGCTATCCCGTTCGGATTCAGTGACTTCTGTCAAAACTCATGCCCATTCCCTTCCCGCTTAGCTTCCTTCGGTCGCCAGCGCCGCGCATCGAGCCGACCGATCAAAGGAAGGAATTGCAGTTCCAGGATTAGGATGACCAAGACGGTCACTAGTCCGGCAATGAGGAGTTCGCCAATCCCTGCGAGCATGCCAACCGCCGACGTTGCCCAAATGGCCGCTGCCGTGGTCAAGCCGCGAACGTTGCCGCCGTCCTTGAGGATCATCCCTCCGCCGAGGAAACCCACACCGGTGACGACGCCCGCCATTATCTTCTCCGCGGTCGCCGGAAAGTTCTCGACGCCAACGGCCGTGAACGCGGCCGCTCCCAGGCTGACGAGCATGAAGGTACGGTCGCCGGCCTCCGAACCGCGAAACTCGCGTTCCCATCCGATGGGGAAAGCCAGCGCGACAGCAACGGCGATCCGGACAAGCAGCGCGAGATCGAACCTGGTAGTACCACCGGCATCGCCTGCCGCTGCGAAGGCGCCACCTGTTGTCAGTCCGAGCGTGAGAGCGATGACCGCAAGTTGAGTCACCGCATGACGCGCCGCCTCCGTGATGGACAGTCGGCTCAATGCTTGAAACATCGCGTCACTCTCAGGGTTGGGGCACTCAGGAAAGCATTCAATTCTTCTTCCTCAAGACTGGAACGGCTCGGTCGTGGGCAAGCGGAGCAAACGCAAGGCGTTCATCGTCACCAGAACCGTCGCTCCGGTGTCTGCGAGGATGGCCGGCCATAACCCCGTCAATCCGACGACGGTGGTGACAAGAAAGACGGCCTTGAGCCCGAGAGCGACCGCGATGTTCTGCCGGATGTTGATCATCGTCCGCTTCGACAAGTCGACCATTGCGGCAACGTCGGCGACCCGCCCGTGCAGTACGGCGGCGTCGGCCGTTTCGAGCGCGACGTCCGTCCCTCCGCCCATAGCGATACCCACATCGGCTGCTGCGAGTGCCGGCGCATCGTTGATGCCGTCGCCGATCTTTGCGACCGACCAGCCCGCCTTTTGAAACTGGCCGACGATCCGCTGCTTGTCCTCAGGCAGCAGTTCCGCTTCGATATCGATGCTCAATTGCTTGCCGATCGCGTTCGCGGTGCGCCGATTGTCGCCGGTCAGCATCACAGTCCGGATCCCCGCGTCCGTCAAAAGCTTGAGCCCGCTTTTCGCGTCTGGACGGGGTTCGTCGCGCATCGCGATCGCACCCGCAATTTTCCCGTCGAGCGCGACGAGCGAAACGGTTTTGCCTTCGTCGTTCAGGGCTGCGATCTGCGTCTCCTGCTCGGTTGTTAGAGGACAGAATTCCGCGACGGCCTTGGGCGATCCCAGGAATACTTCCGCTCCTTCCACGGTCGCACGTATCCCTTTTCCGCCGATCGCCTTCGAGTCGGAGGTCGGCGGAAGCGAGATCTGCTTTACTGCCGCCCGGGTCAGGATTGCGGTAGCAAGGGGGTGACTCGACCCCGACTCGAGCGCCGCAGCGAAGCGCAGTACATCAGCCTCGCTGCGCGCGAAGCCGATGATGTCCGTGACCTGGGGCTTGCCGGAGGTGAGCGTGCCAGTCTTGTCGAAACAGGCCACGGTGATCTTGCCGATCTGTTCGAGAACTGCGCCACCCTTCAGCAGCAATCCCCGGCGGGCGCCGGCAGACAGGGCGGCGGCGATTGCAGCGGGGGTGGAGATGACCAGGGCGCAAGGACACCCGATCAGCAGAATGGCCAGACCCTTGTAGATCCACCCGCTCCATTCCCCTCCAAACACTAAAGGAGGAACGACCGCGACCAACGCGGCGGCCGCAACCACCCCCGGCGTATAGAAGCGGGAAAACCGGTCGATGAAACGCTCCGTCGGCGCCTTCGACTCCTGCGCCTCCTCGACGAGGCGCACCACGCGCGCGATCGTGTTGTCCGCGGCTGCGGCAGTCACCCGCACGCGCAGCAGGCCGTCGCCGTTGACGGTGCCGGCAAACACGGTCGCATCCGGTCGCTTCCGGACCGGCGTGCTTTCTCCCGTGACCGGCGCTTCGTCGATCGCGCTTTCTCCGGACAGGATGACACCGTCGCCGGGAACCCGGTCGCCGGGCCTTATCTGGATCGTCGCACCCACTTCCAGGGTGTCGGCCTGGACCTCACGGATTTGGCCGTTTTCTTCGAGGCGGGCCGTCTTCGGAACGAGCTTGGTGAGGTCCTGGATACTGGCACGGGCACGGCTCGCGGCAACGCCCTCGAGCAGTTCCCCGATCAGAAACAGGAAAACGACGGTTGCTGCCTCTTCGGTCGCTCCGATGATGACCGCGCCCACCGCGGCGATCGACATCAGCATCTCGATCGAGAACGGCGTCCCGGCGCCCGCGGCGGCGACTGCACGACGTCCGATGGGAACGAGACCTACCAGCATCGCCAGCAGAAACGCCCAGTGCTCGGTCGCCGGAGCGGTTTTGCCGATTATGAAGGCCGTCGCCAGCGCCAACCCCGACCCGATGGTGAGCTTCCCTTTCCTTGTTTGCCACCAAGCTTGGCCGTCGCCAGCGGGCTCACGACTTTCCGGACGGGGTTCCAGCGACGTTCCGCCACCCGTTGCTCGGGCGGATGTATTCTCGACAAATTCACTGCCTGTAACCCTGTATCCGAGTTTCACGATCTGATTTCGGATTAGGTCTTCGTCGTCGTCGGTGACGACCGTCACCGTCCCCGCCGACACGGACACGATCACATCGCTGACACCGCGCATGCGGTGCAGGGCATTTTCAATCTTTGTTGCGCAAGAGGTGCAGTCCATGCCCTCCACGCGTAGACGGACTTTGGCGAGCATAGCGGTTTCAGTCATGGTTGGGGCTTCCGGAGCGCGAGGTCGAGGGTGCAGCGTAGCGTGCGTTCACGTCTTGCCCTCCCGTCTGAGCCGCTTGTAGAGCGCCTCGACAGCCTCGGAAAAATCGAGCGCCTCGTTTCGCGCGCAGAGATCTTCGAGGAACCGCAATTGAGTGATCAGGTCGAAGGTCGCCGGATTGAGATCGAGGCCTTCATCCACGCCCGGCGGCCTGCTCAATATGATTCCGCTCATGAAGCCTTGGGCCCAAGCTAGATATTCCCTCCGCACCATGGGATTGGATACGACGTCGCCGTTGAACTGCTTGCAGGTCGAGGCGCCCAGGCCGACGATCTTGGCAGTTCGCCCTTCTGCCCTCAGGTCCGCCGTGGAGGATGTCATCAATGCAAACGCCGTCAATATGAAGCACAGGATCGGACGTCGAACCTTCCGATCGACACCATGGGCTGCGACGGTCGCGTGGCGGCCGTCGCAGCCTGAAGTTTCCTGTGCGCTCCACATCGGAACCGTACTCACCGTCCGCTCTACTTCTTAAATTTTGCCTGTCCGGATTTTCCTTCCGCGGTCTTGATGGTCAAAGTGATCGTGGCACCCGCCGGTATCGCTGCCTTCGCGTCACCCTTGAGGGAATTCTCGCCCTGAGGAGAGAGCGTGACCGTCTCCCGTCCGCTGCCGCCCGCGATGAGCACTGCTGCAGTAAAGCCCTTTGTAGATACCGGCTTTGGGGTGTTTGGGACGAAGACGTTGATGGTGACGGTAGTCCCGGCGGTAAGAAGCTCAGCGTCGATGCCGGCGACGTCGAGCATGAGGCCGCCGTTTGGTCCTTTTTCGTATTCTTCGGCCGAAGCCGGGGCGGCGAACGTCAAAGCGGCGATAAGCAGGAGAACGTATTTCATGATTTCACTCCGTTCGGTTCCGACGTTTTCAATTCACCGTTCTCAAGGTCCTCGCGCCGGAACAGGACATAGAGAGCGGGCAGCACAAGCAGCGTAAGAATGGTTGACGAGATGATTCCTCCGATGACGACCGTAGCCAGCGGCCGCTGCACCTCCGCTCCGGCGCCTGTCGCGATCGCCATCGGCACGAACCCGAGGGAAGCGACAAGCGCAGTCATCAGGACGGGCCGCAGCCGGGTCAGCGCGCCCTCACGCACCGCATCCACAAGGGCGTGTCCTTCCCTGCGGAGGCGCTCTATGAACGTGATGATGACGAGGCCGTTGAGCACCGCGACGCCGGACAGTGCGATGAAACCGATTCCGGCGCTGATCGACAGTGGAATGCCGCGCAACAGCAACGCAATGATGCCACCGGTGAGGGCCAGCGGGACCCCGCTAAACACCAGCAGAGCGTCTGCCATCGAGCCCAAGCTCATGAACAGCAGGAGGAAGATCAGTAGCAGCGCGATCGGCACCACGATAGTCAGCCGCTGCGTCGCCGAAACCAGTTGTTCGAACTGGCCACCCCATCCGATCCAGTAGCCGGCCGGCAGCTTGACCTTGGCCTCGATTTGCTGCTCCGCGTCGGCGACGAACGAACCGAGATCGCGCCCGCGCACGTTGGCAGTGACGACGATGCGACGTTTACCCTGCTCGCGGCTGATCTGGTTCGGCCCGGGTGCCACATCGATTTGCGCGAGTTCAGAAAGCGGCACGTACCGGATCTGGGCGAGCGCAGAGTTGTTCCATACCGCAGGCGTGGCCTTGGTTTGATTGTCGAGCGGTGGCAGCGGCACCGGGAGCGCCTTGATCGCCTCGATGTCCAGGCGCAGATGTTCCGGGAGCCGGACCACGATGTCGAACCGGCGGTCGCCCTCGAAGACCTGGCCTGACTTCTTGCCGCCGACCGCAATCTCGACGAGGTTCTGGACGTCGCCGACGCTGATGCCGTAGCGCGACAACGCCTGGCGGTTAAGCTTGACCGTCAGCACCGGCAACCCGGACGCCTGCTCGGTCTTGACGTCAGCAGCGCCCTGAACGTTCTGCAACACGGCCTGCACCTTGGCGGCGGATTGGACGAGCAGGTCGAGATCGTCTCCGAAAATCTTGACGCCGACGTCGCTGCGGACACCCGAGATCAACTCGTTGAAACGCTGCTCGATGGGCTGCGATATTTCGTAAACGTTGCCGGGAATTTCCTCGGCCGCCTCCTGGATTTCCGAAACCACGACCGCCTTCGATTTTTCCGGGTCGGGCCATTCCTTCCGTGGCTTCAGCATGACATACCCGTCCGAGGTCGAAGGCGGCATGAGGTCGGTCGCGACTTCCGCCGTTCCGGTTCGCGCGAACACCTCCTTGACCTCCGGGATCTTGAGCAAGCGCTTTTCGAGCATTGCTTCCATTTCAAGCGATTGCGTCAGGCTCGTTCCCGGAATCCGGATGGCCTGGAGCGCCACGTCGCCCTCGTCGAGACTCGGAATGAATTCAAAGCCCATGCGCGTGGCTCCGATGCCGCAGACCATCACGAACAATGCCGCGATCGCCGCGACGCCGAAGCGGTTGCGGATCGACGCGTTGAGCAGCGGCGTATAGAGGTGGCGCGCGCCGCGCATGAACCAGTTCTCGTGCTCCGATATCTTGCCCGTCACCAACAGCGCCACGGCAGCGGGCACGAACGTCATCGACAGGATGGCAGCGCCGGTCAGCGCCATCAGCACGGTCAGCGCCATCGGCGTGAACATCTTTCCTTCCACGCCGGTGAGGGTCAGGATCGGCAGATAGACCACGGCAATGATCAGCGTTCCGAACAGGCTGGGGCCGATGACTTCGCGCGAGCCCGCGAGAATGGTTTCGAAACGCTCTTCGCGACTGAGCAGACGACCCAAGCGGTGTTGCTCCGCTGCGAGCAGCCTCAAGCAGTTCTCGACGATGATGACGGCGCCATCAATGATGATGCCGAAATCGATCGCGCCAAGACTCATCAGATTGGCGCTGACCTTGTTCTCCACCATGCCCGTAATGGTGAACAGCATGGCGAGCGGTATGACGCAGGCCGTGGCAATTGCCGCTTTGAAGTTCCCGAGGATCAGGAACAGGATCACGATCACCAGCAGGGCGCCTTCCACGAGGTTCTTTTCGACGGTCGCGACCGTCGCCTCGACCAGGTGCGTGCGGTCGTAGACCGTGTGCGCAATCACGCCGTCCGGCAATGACTTGCCGATCTCCTTGAGCTTGGCGGCCACGCTTTGCGCCACGGCGCGGCTGTTCTCGCCGATCAGCAGCATGGCGGTGCCGAGCACGGTTTCCTTGCCGTTGATGGTTGCCGCGCCCGTCCGCAGATCCTTGCCTTCGGTAACTTCCGCGACGTCGGAGATTCGGATGGGCACACCGTTATGCGACCCGATGACGATCTCCTTGATTTCCTCGACGTTAGCCACTTGACCGGGCGTCCGGACCAGGTACTGCTCGCCGTTGCGTTCGATGTAGCCGGCGCCGACGTTGGCGTTGTTCGCGGCCAGCGCCGTCATTACGTCACGAAAGTTGAGCTTGTAGGCCATCAACTGCGCCGGATCCGGCAGCACCTGGAACTGCCGTTCGAAACCACCGATGGTGTTGACTTCGATGACGCCCGGCACGTTGCGCAATTGCGGTTTGATGATCCAGTCCTGGATGGTCCTCAGGTCGCTCGGGGTATACTCTCCGCCCCCGGCCTTGCGCGCGCCGGGCTTGGCTTCCACCGTGAACAGATAGATCTCTCCAAGACCGGTCGAGATCGGCCCCATCCCGGTTTCGACGCCTGTGGGAAGCTGGTCCTTGACCTGTTGAATTCGTTCGTTGACCAGTTGGCGTGCGAAATAGATATCCGTGCCGTCCTTGAAGATGACGGTCACCTGGCTCAGGCCGTAGCGGGACTGCGAGCGCGTACTCTCGAGATGCGGTAGGCCCCCCATGGCGGTCTCGATCGGAAACGTGATTCGCTGTTCGACTTCGAGCGGCGAATAGCCGGGCGCGCTACTGTTGATCTGGACCTGAACGTTAGTGATATCCGGAACGGCATCTATCGGCAGGCGAGTGAAATTCCATGCGCCGAACGCGGCCATCAGCAACACGCCGATCATCACCAGCCACCGCTGCCGAATGGAAAATGAAAGGATCGCATCAATCATTGCGGTGCTCCTTTGCTCCCGCTTCCCTGATCCGGGCGAAGGTGTTGACCGGCATCGTGTAGACCACGCCGTCGCCCTTTCGTCCTGTCCAAGCCGCCGCTTCGATCCGGCGGCAAATCCCGTCGGCCTGATCCGTCCGGCACACCAATCTCAATTCGAGGCACTGGTGATAGGTGATGTCCTCGTCGCTCGCGACGTAGGTCCCGCCTTGTCCCCGCCCGCGGCCCTGGCCGCGAACCTCATCGAAGGTGAAGCCTGGAAAATCCGCCAGATCGTGAAGCGCGCGGACGACGTGACCTTCCATATGAGGCCTGATCAACGCGGTGATCAAAATCATTCCATTGTCAGTGCTCATCGCCGCCCGCTCCCTTGGTCATTTCCGCCTTCACGATGAAACTGTTCTGTGCCGCGTAGACGTCGCCCTCAAGGACGCCGAAGGTGATCTCGACGAGTTGCGGATCGCGTTGGCCGACTTCGACGTCGCGCGCCTCGAACTTGTCGCCGTTGCGCACGAACACCACCGTGCGGTTCTCGACAGTCTGAAGCGCCGACGATTTCACCGCGACGCCGACCTTCTTTGCCGACAGCGTCAACCGCCCGGTGACGAACAGGCCCGGACGCAACCGCTGTCCGGTGTTCGGGACCACGGCCCGGGCGATGGCGCTCTGGGTGTCGCTGCTACCGACCGGCGACAGATAGGAAATCTTGGCGCCGATTGGCGTCCCGCCATCGGCGGGGTCGATCAGCACTTCGTCGCCGACGCTGACCCGGTTCAGGTCACGCCGATACACCGAAAAATCGACCCACACCGTCGACAGGTCCGCAACGACGAACGCTGGCTTCTGCTCGGAGGCGTATTCACCCAGCGTGATCTGGCGATCGATCACAGTTCCAGCCAGCGACGCCTTCAATTCGTAAGGCGTCAAGCTCTGATTGCTCTCGATGATCGCGAGAATGTCGCCCTTCTGGACCTTGTCGCCGATGCGCTTGCGAACATCGCGGACGATCCCGGCAAACCGCGGCGTCACCTGCACCAGCAATTCCTGGTTGGGTTGCACGATTCCGTTCAAGAACATGCTGTTGCGCAACACGCCAGACGACGCCTTGGCAAGCTCAATGCCCGACGCCTCAACTTTGGCGTCGCTGAGAGCCACGCTGTCGGAGTGCTCGCTTTCCGAGGCTTCGGTTGGCGTCGGCGTCGACGTGGCGGGCTTCAACAGCCGGTAGCCGCCATAGACCAGTCCGGCGGCGACCAGGAGAAATACGAAATAGCGGGCGAATGCCTTGATCATCTTGAACTCTGATGGGTAAGCGAAAACGGATTGCCGACGAGACCTTCGATGGTCGCGACAGCGATATGGAAGTTTTGCAGGGCTTCCTGCTCGCGCACCAGGGCCTGAAGGACCGAGCCCTTGACGTCGAGTAATTCAAGCAGGGTGAAGCGGCCCTGGGCATAGCCGCTCTGGATGGTTGCGGCGGCGCTACGGGCTTTCGGAATGACCGAGGAGCGCAACAGTTTAATTTCCGCCAGTGCCCCGTTGATCGAATCGTAGGCTCGTCCGGCGATGCTGATGAGAACCAGTTTGTTGATCGAACGTTCGGCTGCGGTCTTGGCGAGGGTTTCCTGAGCCGCGATGACGTTGCCCCTGTTCTGGTCGAACACGGGTAACGGAATCGATATTCCCAGCCGTACCGCGTTGTCGTTGGTGTCCTGGAAGTGACGCCATCCCGCAGACAGGCGGACGTCCGGAATGATTTTCAAACGCGCGATCAGCAACTCGGCATTGCGCTGCGCGGTCACGGCGGTCCAGCGCATCAACTGCGGATTGGCTTCGATCGCCTTGAGGACCGACTGGAACGATGGGGGCTGCCCGACAAGGGCCAGCCGACCAATCGCTTTGCCGAAATGGGGAATACTTTCGCCCATTAGAATAGCGAGATCCCGCCGGGCGGTCGCCAATTGCGTCTTGGCGCGCTCCCGCTCGACCCGGAACAGGTCGGCGGCCACCTGGGCGCGCTCGGTTTCCGCGGGCGACGACGCGCCTTCCTCCACGCGCTTCTGCAATTGCGGTATCAATTGATCGAAGCTCGCAATCTGTTCGTCGAAGATTTCGATCCGGCGTTGCGCGCTGATGACGGTAATGAAGGCGATCGCGGTCTCGGACAGCACCTCCAGCCGTGTCGCCCGCCGCTGCCAGACCGCGGAACCGACACCGGCCTGGCCTGCGGCAATGCGGGCTTCGCGCTTGCCGCCGAGTTCGACTAGCTGACTGAGTTGCAGATTAGTTTCCGCGGAACGCGTTCCCCTGTAGGGCCCAGATCCCAGCGCGTTGTCCAATTCGAACGAGGCTTCAGGATTTGGCAACGCGCCTGACTGAATCCGCAACCCGCCGGCGATGCCGACGTCCCGCTCGGCGGCGGTGAGGCGCGGGTTTGCAGCCAACGCGCGCTGTAAGGCTTGCGGCAATGAGATCGGTCGCGACCGTTCCGCAGCAATCGCTGGAATTGTGAGGATAAGCCATGCGCACGCAACGCGCACTGCCCCATTGAATCGATGCATGAAATCAACCTGAAACGCGTAAAGACGACGCGCGGCCTGGCGCGCGTGATGGCGGTCTTCAGGTCAGGTGCTTGGGGGGCGGCGTGTCGAGCTTGGGAGGGTCCTCAAGCAAGCGTTGAGGCGCGACGAAGGCGATCTTGACCGGATGCTCCATTGGCGAGGCCAGGGGCATGGACGTCGGCATCACGACCGGTGTACAAACAGGGCAATGCTCTGCAAGAATGGGCGCTTTCGTGGAATCGCCCTCATCCGACGCAGTGCCGGTTACGGTGCCAACTTGCGAGAAAACAGTCGCGGCGACCGTTTCCTCGGTGCAAAAAGCGACATTGCCCAAGCCGACGAATAGATACATCAGGGCAAGCAAAAGCAGCGTCGCCCTACGAAGGTAGGGCGCTTTCAGCTTCGACAAACCCTGGAGCGGTCGGCGTTCCATGATTCAGAAATAGCAGATCGAATTTGAGAATACTATTACGTTACGCAAATCAGTTGGTAAACTTGACGCCGACCAACCACGGAAACTGATTTTAAAGAGATTTTATCATTTGTCCCTGCACTCCTGCGGAGGCAATACGCTGCCTTTCAAAATCGAAACCCGCCTCGGACGCGATCGGCTTGGTCAGCATCGGGATGCCGCATCCCGGACTGGCGTCAATCCGGAAGAGGCCCTTCGATCTCGTTTTCGAGCACCTGCCCGTCGCGGCGTCGACCCCGACTCCTGAACATCGTACCAACCTTGTCCTCCAGCTTCAGCGCCTCGTCTGCCAGCTTCGGATTGCACGCCCCAAGGGTTTTGTAGCGGCGGAAATCGACGTCGAGCTTGCGCTTGAGCGCTTTCACGTCGATCATCGGTGATGATGCCGAAGCCCTCCTCCAGTGCAGTAGTGGTGTTGGCGACTGCGTCATCGAAGGATGACTGGAGTGTTTGCGCGAAGTAGTAGCTCATTGTCCCATTCTCCTATGTGAGAGGCTAAGCGGGCCTGAAGCGTCATCGCCGGATGTATTTGGTGAGAGCCACAATCCCGAGGACCACGAGGACCAGGATAAGGAGCCACACGAACCCCATGCCCCACATCCCAACGCCCATCATGTCGTTCATCATCTGCTTTTCTCCTTTGCCAGACCGGACTCACGCGAGTGCGATGATGCTGCGTGCCACCACGTAAACGCCGACACTCAGAACAACGCTTGCGAAGAGAAAGGCGAACACGCGTTTTCGCCACGCCAGCACGCGGCAAAGCGCAACACCAATTGCTCCTCCCACAACGCCGCCGAGGATGAAAAGTGCCGCGATCCTCCAGTCGATCAGTCCGGAAGCCGCGTAGCTTGCCGCCGTGGCTGCGCCGAAGGCGGTGACGGCGACGAGCGAAGTGCCGATTGCATACATAAGCGGCATGCTGGTCGCGAACATCAAGCCCGGCACGATGAGGGAAACCACCGCCGATACCCGCGATTTCTCTGAAACGGATTGACAAATCTCTGTATTTCCATACATCTGGATATATGGAAAACGAACAAGCCATCCTCGCGCTGGGCGCCCTCGCGCAGCAAACCCGCCTCCAGGCCTTCCGGGTCCTGATACAACATGAACCCGATGGATTGGCCGCCGGCGATCTCGCGCGATTGCTGGAGGTGCCGCAGAATACGCTCTCGGCCCACCTTTCCGTGCTGACGCGAGCCGATCTGGTGACATCCGAGCGGCACAGCCGTTCGATCGTGTATCGGGCAAACCTAACCACCTTTCAGGCAATCACCGTCTTCCTGCTGCAGGACTGTTGCGGCGGCCGTCAGGAAATTTGCGCTCCTATTTTCGAAAGCCTCGTCCCTTGCTGTCCGCCTCCGAGGAAGAAGGAGAAATCCCGTGCCTGACCGCATCTACAACGTCCTGTTCCTATGTACGGGGAATTCCGCACGCTCAATTCTGGCCGAATCCATCCTGCGCAAGGACGGCGATAGCCGTTTCCACGCCTTCTCGGCGGGCAGTCAGCCCAAAGGAGAGGTCAATCCGATTGCATTGCGTGTGCTGTCGAGCCTCGACTATCCTACCGGCGGTTTGCGTTCGAAGAGTTGGCAAGAATTCGCCACTCCAGATGCACCCGTCATGGACTTCGTCTTTACGGTTTGCGACAGCGCAGCGGGGGAGAGTTGCCCTGTCTGGCCGGAACAGCCAATGACCGCGCACTGGGGCATCGAAGATCCCGCGGCCGTCGAAGGCACCGACCTCCAGAAGGAGGCCGCCTTCGTTTCCGCCTTTCGCTACATGCAAAACCGCATTGCGCCATTCCTCGCCCTGCCGCTCGGCTCGATCGATGCGATGGCGCTAGGCACCAAGCTTCGCGACATCGGAAATTCAGAGGGCTCGACGTTGGGCCGACCGCGCGTGGCATGACATGAGCGCATTCGAACGATATCTGTCTCTATGGGTTGTGCTCTGCATCGTGGTCGGGATCAGTCTCGGCCATCTGATGCCAGGTTTCTTTGTCGCGGTTTCAGGCGCGGAAATCGCGAAGGTCAACCTGCCGATCGCAGTTCTGATCTGGCTGATGATCATCCCGATGCTCTTGAAGATCGACTTCACCGCCATGCGGAAAGTCACAGAGCATGCCCGCGGGGTTGGCGTGACACTCTTCATCAACTGGGCGGTCAAACCCTTCTCGATGGCGCTGCTCGGGACGCTGTTGATCGGCCATGTATTCGCGCCGATGCTCCCGGCCGACCAAATTCAGTCCTATATCGCCGGACTCATCTTGCTGGCGGCGGCACCCTGCACCGCGATGGTTTTCGTCTGGTCCAACCTCGTTGGCGGCGAACCTCACTACACCCTTGGCCAGGTCGCCCTCAATGACGTCCTGATGGTGTTCCTGTTCGCGCCGCTGGTCGGGTTGCTCCTCGGTGTGGCGTCGATTACGGTGCCATGGGAAACGCTGTTGCTGTCCGTCGCGCTTTACATCGTCGCACCGGTCATCATTGCGCAGGTGTGGCGGCGGGCCCTGCTCAACATCGGCTCGGCCGCATTCACCCGGGCCCTGAGCCGACTTCAGCCGCTGTCCCTGATCGCCCTCCTCGCCACCTTGATCCTCCTGTTTGCCTTCCAGGGCGAGCAGATCGTCGCACAGCCCGCCGTCATCGCCATTCTCGCGGTCCCGATCCTGATCCAGGTCTACTTCAATGCAGGCCTCGCCTATTGGCTCAGTCGCCGTTTCGGAGTGGCCTGGTGCGTGGCCGCGCCCGCTGCGCTGATCGGCGCCAGCAACTTCTTCGAACTCGCCGTGGCGGCGGCCATCAGCCTATTCGGCGTCAATTCCGGAGCGGCACTGGCGACGGTCGTCGGCGTCCTCGTCGAAGTGCCCGTGATGCTCTCGGTCGTGAAGATCGTGCAGATGTCTCGCGGCTGGTATGAATCCCGCGATCCGGACAAAGCCAAAAGCGTTGAGATTCACTCATGAGCGTCACTATCTATCACAATCCAGATTGCGGAACGTCCCGCAATACTTTGGCGATGATCCGTCAAAGCGGCGTCGAGCCGGAAATCATTGAATACCTGAAGCAACCGCCGTCGCGCGAAAATCTGATCGAGTTGATGACCCGAATGGGTATCTCCCCTCGTGACCTGCTTCGCCAAAAGGGTACGCCCTACGACGCTCTCGAACTGGCCGATCCCAAGTGGACCGACGACGAACTGATCGACTTCATGATTGCGCATCCCATTCTGATTAACCGCCCTGTCGTCGTGACGCACAAGGGCGTCAAGCTCTGTCGCCCGTCCGAAGAAGTGCTGTCCATTCTTTCGAATCCTCATATCGGACGGTTCGTGAAGGAAGACGGTGAGATCATAAATGCGGACTGAGATGCAAGATTTGCCAAACGTCAATGACGAAGCTTTCGCCCTTCCCGATCCTGAATTGCTGCATCGTCCAATGCCAACGCACCGTCCGCGCATTCTTCTGCTGTACGGATCACTGCGCGAACGGTCGTTCAGCCGTTTCGCTACGGTGGAAGCGGCCCGTCTCCTTCAAGCGTTCGGTGCGGAAACCAGGATTTTCGATCCCTCCGGCCTCCCTCTTCCGGACGACGCACCTGCGACCCACGAGAAGGTCCAGGAGCTTCGCGAATTGTCGGCGTGGTCGGAAGGTCAAGTCTGGTGCAGTCCGGAACGCCACGGCGCGATGACTGGGATCATGAAAGCGCAGATCGACTGGATTCCGTTGTCAATCGGCGCGGTGCGGCCGACGCAAGGCAAAACGCTGGCCGTGATGCAGGTGTGCGGCGGTTCTCAATCGTTCAATGCCGTCAACCAACTCCGCGTTCTCGGTCGATGGATGCGAATGATTACGATTCCCAATCAGTCGTCGGTCGCCAAGGCATACGAACAGTTCGAAGAAACCGGGCGCATGAAGCCGTCGCCTTACCACGACCGGATCGTCGACGTCATGGAAGAGCTTATGAAGTTCACGCTGTTGACGCGCGGCGTATCCGGATATCTCACGGATCGTTACAGCGAGCGCAAAGAAGCGGCCAAAAAACTCGCGAAGCGATTGAATCTCGATCAGGCAGTGTAAGGACTGGGGACCGACGTGAAGATGGCACAATCCCCGCCATTACCCAGCGCAGCAGGAGAGTTTCTTCACATCCCGGTCGAACGTCTGCGCCGCAAGCTTCAAGCCCTCGACGGTTGTCAGGTAGGGAAAGATCATTTCTGCCAAATCGTCGATCGACAGCCCACAGCGGATTGCAAGCGCCGCCGTCTGGATGCTGTCGGCTCCTTCCGGAGAAAGAATGTGCGCCCCAAGAAGCTTGCGGGTCGCCCCATCCGCGACAAGCTTGATCAGACCCCGAGTGTCGCGGGCCGCGAGCGCGCGTGGCACGTTGTCGAGCGAGAGCACTGAGGTACGCACGGCGTGCCCGGCAGCACGAGCTTGCGCTTCGGTGACCCCGACGCTGGCGACCTGAGGGTCGGTGAAGACAACTGCGGGCATGACAGTGTTGTCGTAGCGCAGGCTGTTGCCATTCAGTGCGTTCCTGGCCGCGAGCTTTGCGCCATAGGCCGCCATGTAGACGAACTGGTCCTTGCCCGTCACGTCACCAGCCGCATAGACGCCTGCCTTCGAAGTGCCCATACGGTCGTCGATGACGACCGCGCCGGACGATGTCTGCGCGACGCCTGCTTCGGAAAGTCCCAGGCCTTGGGTGTTCGGGGTGCGCCCCGTAGCGACAAGAATCTGCTCGGCGGTCAATACCTCGAGGCCGCCATTCCGAGTGATCGCGAGCGCGACGCCGCCGTCATCGGTCTTGCGGACGAAATCGTAGGTCACGCCTCTCACGATCGTGACCCCCTCATCGGTCAGATAGTCCGCGAGCGCTTGCCCAATCTCCGGCTCGGCCTCTGGCAGAAGGCGACTGCGGAAGACCAGTGTCACCGCGACCCCGGCGCGAGCGAAGGTCTGCGCAAGTTCGGCCCCTACGTAGCCCCCGCCCATCACGATCAAGGAGCGCGGCAGCTCTGTCAGGGCAAGCGCCATCGTGCTGTCGAGCGGCGACACTTCGCCGATCCCTGGAATTGAAGGCAGCGCGGGACGTGCACCAGTTGCAATGATGATGCGCTCCGACGCGAGAAGCCGCGCCCCCACATCGACGCCTCCCTCGACGAGCCGTGCCCGACCTTCATGGTAGGCAACGTTGTTATATTCCGAGAGCAAGTCGGCATACTTCGCCTGACGCAGGCTCGCGACCAGCGCGTCCTTCTGCGCGACCTGCGCAGCCCAGTCGGTGACGCGCGCGCCGCTTTCGATGCCGTCGAACCTGGTCGATGCAATATTGGCGTGATGCACTGCCTCGGTTGCCCGGATCAACGTTTTCGAGGGTACGCAACCGAAATTGACGCAGGTGCCACCGATCGTGCCGTGCCCGACGAGCGCGACCTGCGCGCCCTGCTCGGCAGCGGTGATCGCGGCCGAGAAGCCGGCCGAGCCGGCGCCGACGACAATAAGGTCGTACCGGCCATTGCCGTTGTTGGCACTCGGGTTGCGGGAGTCGGTCATCGCTTCGACTTTCGTATGTTTAGATCGCCTGCAGGAATCTGCGGTGGCAGACGGAATGAAATTGTTACTTCGATAGAATCCATCCCGATGATCGTTCTGATGCGGCCTTACTGCAAGATGTGCGAGGGATAGCCGGCATTGGTGGTCGCGGTGATCAGCGCGGGAACATCCGTGCGACTATCCTCGAAGCGCACCTTTGCAATGACAGCCCCCTCAGCCTCCGATATCTGTACATCAAGCACGCCAGATACGCTGCTGAGCGAGCGCTTCACGATCGGACCGCAAAGCTCACAGGTAGCGTTGGCGACGTTGAGCGTCACGGTTTGCTCGGTGGCGACTGCTGCTCCGGATGACACAAGGACAGCAATCAGTACGACGAGCGGTAGAATCTTCACGGATGATCTCCCTATTTTCAGGTGTCGAGGAAAAGACGAGCGATGTAAGGAAAGCCCACGGCGATGACGATCAAGAGCGTCGCCACCCACAACCCGATCTTCGCGTTTCTGCTGGACGATGGACGGGCGCAGTAGGAGCCTTCGACGCAATCATTCGCTTTCGAATTGCGGTAAACGATATAATAGCCCCATCCAAGACAAGCGACCGCGAGTCCGACGAACAGGGGCTGATATGGCTTGAGCGCGGTCAGATTGCCGATCCACGCCCCGCTAACGCCAGCGAGAAACAAACCGAACGGCACCACGCAGCACGTAGCGGCACCGAGTGCCGCCACGATGCCGCCAACCGACAGCAACGCAACGCCGTCCAAGCGCTTTGGCGCTGGTGGTAGGGCCGAGGTCTCGTCGCGTACCACCATTGAGCATTCTCTCGCAATCGGTCTATGGTGACCCTAGAGTCTGTAGCGACTACAGGGTCAAGCGAAATCTCTCACGAATGCGTGACGTCGATGATCAAACAGATTGATGGGTTTTCGATTGGAGTTCTCTCAGAACGCAGCGGCGTGAACGTCGAAACGATCCGCTACTATGAGAAGATCGGAATCATGCCGTCGCCGGTACGTAGCGCAAGCGGCTACCGCGTCTATCGGCTGGAGCACGCGAGACGATTGCATTTCGTGCGTCGCGGCCGGGAATTGGGCTTTAGTCTCGACGAACTGCGGGGGCTGCTGCTTGTTGTCGACGGCCATACCTGCAGTTGCCGAGAGGTGCACGAACTCACAGTCCAGCATCTCGCCGATATTCGTCAGAAAATTAAAGATCTTCGGCGCCTGGAACGAGTGATGTCGGATATGGCAGCGCAGTGCACGCGGGATCTGGTACCGGAGTGTCCGATCATCGATGCACTCTTCGAGATGCGGCCCGGCGCCTACGAAACGGGCTATGCAAGAGTTCGCGCTGAGAGAAGCTCGAAGAGCAAATGATCCGAAGCCCGCTTGGCGCGAGAGCGCCTCGCTTGCGCGTCATCGGCCAGCCAACTGCAGCGCCGGCCGCCTTGCGACGCCTGCAGCGGCAAACCTAGATCGACGCGGCCAAGCGCTTTGATCCGTTTGAAGACTATGGAGCTGCAGCGTAGCCCGATCCAAGCGGCTGATGCCTGCCGTTGCAAGAGCTCACAAATGGAGAAGTCGACCGACGAGTTGCCAGATGTGGCCGCCGTTTAATTTTTAAGGTCGTCATTTGGTCAAGCGCAGCGACCCAAAGGACGGAGGGCGGGCCTAGCGAAAAGATTCGAGACTCAGCGACTTGACCTAGGAGGTAACTCCAGGGGTTAGCATCGCTCCAATACCGCGATATCTCAAATTGGAGCATCGGATGAAAACGACAACATTCAAAATCGAAGGCATGAACTGCGACGCCTGCGCCAACACGATCAAGAAGCTCGTGGAAAAGGAACCTGGGGTACGAGTGGCCGAGGTGTCGTTCGACGAGGGGTCGGCACGCATCCTCTACGATCCCAAATCCGTCAAGGAGGATCGCCTCGTCGATACGATTCAAAAGCCCGGCTTTCGGGTCGTAGCACGCGATTAGGCATGGTCGTCACGGCCCCGTCTCGCTTTCCCATTCAGCGCGTGCTCGCGCACTCACGGAGACTCCGATGGCTCTTTCAACGGCAACCGCCTCCCCATTTGCGCTTTGGACAGAGGAACCGTCGACGCGACCAAATCGCAGAAAGATTCGCGCCCGGATCGGAGGTCTGCATTGCTCGCTTTGCACCGGCACCATCGAGAAAGCGCTTGGCCGAATGCCGGGCGTCGACAAGGTGGCCGTGAGCCTGACGCATGAACAGGCGCTGGTTGAGTATGATCCAACAATCGCGCGCCCCGAACATCTGCTCCAAACGTTGCGCGACATCGGCTACACGATTTCCGACCCCCGCAAGCTCAGGGCCTTTGAAGAGGAAGAGCACGATCTGGTGCGCGAAGCCCGGCGTTTCGTTCTCGCGGTTGTTCTCAGCGTCGCAGCTATTCCCATCATTGCCGATCCAGCCGTGGGCTGGATCGGATTTCTACCGGCCATGGTGTGCCTCAGTCTCGGAGGGTTTGTATTCCTGGTGTTGCGATCAAGCGGATTGTGGACCGCCATCGGCGCCGCGTTGGGCCTAACGGTCATGGCACTCAGCCTGCTTTACCTCAATCTGCAGGGATATCTGACGGACGCGGCACCTTGGCTTGCGGGTGCCTTGGCTCTGATGCTTGTCTTCGGAGTGGGACGGCACATTCTCTACATGGCCATTCAGGCGCTACGCCGTGGCATCCTTAATCAACACGTGCTTCTCGAGATCGGCGCGTTCGCAGGTATAGCTGGTGGTGTCATCGGGCTGGTCCTCGATCGGCCCGGCTATCCCACCGCGGCCTTCTTCGCCGTTTCGGTGATGGTCGGCACCTATCATATTTTCTCAGAGTGGCTTTCACTCATCGTGAAGACGCGAAGTTCCCAGGCGGTGAAGCGCCTGCTGGACCTGCAACCTGAGACCGCGCGCGTCGTGCGCGGCACCGAGGAACTGGAACTGCCGATTGATGAGGTGAGGATCGGCGATCTTGTGCGGATTCGCCCCGGCGAGCGCATCCCCGCAGATGGTACGGTGGTCGACGGTCATTCCGGCGTTGACCAATCATTGGTGACCGGCGAGGCCGTCCCGATCGAGAAGACCGCAGGCGATTCCGTCATCGGCGGCTCGATCAACAGCACGGGCACCCTCCTGCTGCGGATCACGGCGATCGGAGAAGGCAGCTTCCTGCATCAAGTGATCCGTCACGTTGAGGACGCACGCGCACTGAAGCCCGGTCTTCTTCATCTCGTTGATCGCGTGCTGCGGGTCTACACGCCGACCGTTCTTTTGATCGCCGCCCTTGCCTTCATTGGCTGGCTCATCGGCTCCTGGCTCGGCACGGGTTCTGTGGACGTAGAACGTGCGGTGTTTGCTGGTCTGAGTGTCCTGGTGATGGGTTACCCCTGCGCCATCGGCATCTCAGCGCCGCTCTCCATCGTACGCGGTGCTGGTCAGGCTGCCGAGCGCGGCATTCTGATGCGGACTGGCGAGGCCTTCCAGGGCTTCCGAACGGTGACGCAAATCATCCTCGACAAAACGGGTACGCTCACCGAAGGCCGTCCAACGGTGCGCGAGATCAGAGCGGTGGATGTAAGTGAGCAGGAACTTCTCGCCATTGCCGCCGCCGCCGAGGCATCCTCGGAGCATCCGCTGGCACGGGCGGTGATCAAGGCGGCTTTCGATTACGGCGCAACGCCTCGCGACGTTGAATCATTCGAGGCGTTCCCCGGAAGGGGTATCATTGCATGCATCGACGCCCGCGAGGTCTTCGTCGGCAGTCCGCGCTTCCTCGCCGACCTCGATATTGACCTCACGCCTCTTCGTGAGGCCATCGAAAACCTGGAGGCCGCGGGACGCACCGTGATCGCCGTCGCTCGGGATGGACGCGCGCTGGGCATTGTCGCCTTGGGCGATGCACTCCGACCGGACGCCGTCTCGGCCGTCGCCGCGCTGCGCAAAGCAGGTCTCAGGACGATCCTCGTCACCGGTGACAACGAGCGCGCGGCACAGCGGGTCGGCCGGGACGTTGGCATCGACGAGATTCACGCGGGAGTCTTGCCACAGGACAAGGCCAGAATCGTTCGAGAGCTTCAGATCAACGCCCGGGTCGCGATGGTAGGCGATGGCATCAACGACGCCCCCGCTCTCATGCAAGCTGATATCGGCATCGCCATGGGTAGCGGCACCGATATAGCGATCGAGTCAGCGGACATCATCATCCTGTCCAATCGTCTCGATGCGCTTCCGGTCGCCCGCGATATCAGCCGCCGGAGCTACAGCAAGATGGTTCAGAACGTCGCCCTCGCCTTTCTCTTCAACGGCCTCGGCATTCCGCTCGCCGCCACCGGCCTGATCCATCCGGTGTGGGCGATGGTGGCGATGGCCGTCAGCGTCACTGCGATTTTCATCAACTCGCTATGGGGAACGCCGCGGCTCTTTTTTGATGCGATCCGGAGTGTCGGGCGTCCGATTGCTCGCACAACATCGCAGGCGGCGTGACATGGCACAGGATGATCTTGTGAGAGTGCAGCGAATGGCGCTGGGCGCGATCGACGGTCGGCGGCGCGAGCGCCTCCTGCGGATGCTCGCCGCGGCGACCTTCATCATCTTCTTTCAGGCCTACATGGTGGCGCCGATCATACCCGTCCTGTCGAACGCCTTCGGAACCTCGGTCCAAACCGTCGGTCTCATCGTGCCAGCCTACCTGATCCCCTATGGGATCGCGACCCTCGCGTACGGCATTCTGGCGGATCGGCTCGGTATCCATCGCGTGATGTTCGTGTCCTTGATGGCTTTCTCGGCGCTCACCATGCTGACGGCAACCGCGCAGTCCATTGAGCAGCTCACACTGTGGCGGACCGTGACTGGAATCGGCGCGAGCGGCGTCGTTCCGCTTGCGTTAGCACTGGTAGGACGGCTGTATCCCTACGAACAGCGGGGCCGACCGCTCGGTTGGCTGTTCGGCGCGATGGCTGGCGGCATGGCCTTCGGTTCGCCACTGGGCGCGATGATTGTGCCGTTCGTCGGCTGGCAAGGCTTGTTCGTCGTGGTCGGGGCTGTCGGCGCGGTGCTTCTGCTTGTCCTTCTGCCCTATCGATCCGTCATTGCCGCCACGGCTCAATCGGTGACCGGTACGCTCCGGGATCTGGTCCGCGGCTACAAGGATCTACTCGGCACGCCGCGTGGGCAGCGCACCTATGGTTTTGTCCTCGTCAACTCGATATTCCATTCCGGCGTCTTCACCTGGCTTGGCGTGTACTTCGAGCAACGATACGGCGTCGGGCCCATCGGAATTGGCCTCGCGCTCCTCGGTTATGGCGTGCCCGGCCTCCTGTTCGGGCCGCTGATCGGTCGGGCGGCGGATCGCTTCGGCCGGGCCAGACTGATACCCATTGGTCTGTCGCTGAGCGCTCTTGCGGCGGCGGCACTGATGCTCGGCTTCCCGATGGTTCTCGCCCCCATCGTCGCGATGGTCCTGTCTTTGGGCTACGACATGACCCAACCGCTTTTCGCGGGAATTGTTACCTCGCTCGGCGGCAAACGTGCCGGGCAGGCGATGGGCTTGAACGTCTTCATGCTCTTCATCGGCTTCGGACTAGGAAGCCTCATCTTCGGCGAACTGCTTCGTTACAGCTTCGCGGCCGCGTTGGGCGTGTTCGCAGTCGTCGAGATGACCCTCGCCTTGTTGTCCTTGGCGTTGTTCCGTTCCGAGGTCCCGTCCGCGCGCCCAACGATATCCATCCAAGGGTGATGCAGGCTGGCCTGGATACCATATCCAGACCGATGCGCGGCAGGCGGCTGACACCCCAATGATGCGCTTGACCCTGGAGTATACTCCGGGGTCTAGAACACACGCTGGAGAGACTGCATGTTCACCATCGGCAAATTGGCTTCCCTCACAAGCGTCAGCAACGACACGTTGCGCTATTACGAACAGGAAGGCCTGGTCGAACCTGCAGGGAAAAGTCCTGCTGGTTATCGGCTGTACGACAAGGACTCGGCACGGCGCATCCGCTTCATCAAGCATGCCCAGAACTGCGGCTTCACGCTTGCCGAGATACGCGATCTCCTTGTCTTGCGGGGACGCGACAAGGCTTGTTGCGGCGACGTCCGCACCCGAGCCGTCGAAAAGAAATTGCAGATCGAAAGCAAGATTCGCGCGATGAAGGCGATGTCCAAGGCGCTCGATCAACTGATAGCCGACTGCGCGAACGAAACCCAGCCAGTAAACGAGTGCACGATTATCGCCGCTCTGGAACGAGCCAACGTCAAGACACCGGTGCATTGATCCATGAAAGTCGAGATGTTCTATACCCCCGGCTGCTCCGAATGCGTCGTTGCGCACGCCAGGCTCCGGACAACCGCTCAGGAAGCGGTGAAGAATCTGGTGTGGCGAGAATTGAATGTTCTCGATGAACTCGATTATGCGGTCGAACTCGGCGTGCTGACGCTCCCATCCATCGCGGTCGACGGAAAACTCATTTTCACGTCAATGCCGACTGTAGCGCAACTGCGCACGGCGCTGATCGAGCGAAGTAAAGGGCGCGAATGATGGATGCAGAATCGCTACGGCTGGCAGTGGAGCATGCGGGCGGCGCCGCCGCGGGCGTCGCGTTTCTGACCGGGCTTGTGTTCAGCTTCAATCCTGTTGCTTTGGCTTCGATCCCGGTTTCGCTCGCCTACGTCACCAAGGGTCGGGACAAGGACCAGGCATTCCTGTTCGGCGCCATGTTCATCCTGGGCATGGTTCTCACCCATGTGGTTCTCGGCCTGATCGCAGGATTGGGCGGGAAATGGGTCGCGGATATCGCTGGACGAGGCTGGGGGCTTTTTCTCGGGCCGTTGTTGATCATCCTGGGCCTCATGTGGGCTGGTTGGCTTCGGATACCGCTGCCGTCGTTCGGCTTTCGGGCAAGCCGCCCAGCCGCCGCGTGGGGAGCTTTCCTTCTCGGAATCCCGTTCGCCATCGCGGTGTGCCCGATCTGCACGCCAACCTTGGTGGTGTTGCTCGGTGTCACGGCGGGAATCGGGTCGGTCTGGCTTGGAGTGGTGTTGCTTCTTGCGTTCGCTCTCGGCCGCGCCGTGCCCATCGCCATCGGCGCCTTCGCCGTCAGTTGGCTTGAAAACCTCAGCCACTTTGCCCGATACCGGCGAGGTTTCGAGATTGCTGGTGGCGTGCTCCTGATCGCGATGGGCTTCTACATGTTGAACGCGGTGTACATCTGGATTCCCGAACTGGCGGTCTGACAGGCTGGCGTTATGACGAGCAGAGGTGCCGATAGTTCTCGCGACGTAACGCGCCTACAAAATGCCGCCGCGGCGGGTGGTGCCTTGGGCGCTGTCGCGGCGGCGTCGTGCAGCATGTTGCCGCTGCTTCTTTTTACCTTGGGAGCCAGCGCTCCATGGATAGGCACGCTGGTTCGGCTCGCCCCTTATCAGCCCTATTTCATTGCCGTAGCGGTTGCCTGTCTTGGGTGTGGATACTGGCTGTGGCATCGCTCATCGAACCAAAAAAGAGATGCGGCATGCTCAACTCGATCGGCGAGTAAATTCGTAAATCCCACGCTCGTCGTCGCGACGATATTGGTTGTCGCTGCGATCGCGTTCAACGTCCTTTGGCCCGTGCTGACATCATGATGGAGAGATCAATGACGAAGTTCCCCACTTCGCTTGCGCTCGGGTTGCTTATCATTTCCTCCGGCGGGGCAATGGCGGAGCAACAAACCGTCACCCTGGCGGTGGACAACATGTACTGCGAAGCCTGTCCTTACATGGTCAAGAAGACCATCGAGAAGGTTTCCGGCGTCTCAAAAGTCACCGTTTCGTTTAAGGAAAAAACGGCGATCGTTGTGTTCGATGACGCGCGGGCAGAGGTCAAAGATCTGACGAATGCGACGACCAGCGCCGGCTTTCCTTCGGCGCCGAAACGCTGAACGTCCGGGGCGGCATAATCCAACTTTCGCCAATGTGTGCCTCTCGAGGGCGCTTACGATCGTCTCGCGACGAAGCCCTACCTCTTGACTGATGTCGGAATCGGTCTTGTGACGCGGCGTCATGCGCAACGTCTCTTCTATCATTTCGCGGAACAATCCGGCGCGATTGCAAAACGGCGGTGCCTTCCTGACAAAAAGCTGGGCATCGACGGGAGCCCGACCTCACCATCTGGTCTAGCAATGCTGCTCGATAAGCCTGTCGGTCTTTCCCGGCTCGGCGAAGATCACCGCGACACGATCACCCATCCTCCTTGCTGCCGTCGAACGGCTTTTCATTACCCCGGCACCAGATGCTGCGGATCGGTCGCCCGCTGATCGAGTGTCCCGTCATTCGAGACAATTCCAGGACATCAATTTATCACCACCACTTTCCGCTGAGAGAGTCGCCCTGCCGCTCACATCAGCGTGAACTTGTAACCAACACGGTGATCTCTTCGAACTTCCTTGTGGGGATTGTCAAATCACCGCGCTGACAGACTACATCGCGAGATCGCCGTGAGGGTTAGCCTTCACAGCGGGTGCATAAGGTTATCACTCTGGACAACGGGGCTATCGTCATCGAGCCAAACACAATTTTCGGGCTACACCGACCTACTTACAAAACGATCCCTCCACAACGCGCCCGGATCCCCGACATCGGTTCTCCAAATGCATTCCGCTTCTTCGAATAGTCGTTCGAGCGCAAACAGGGCCACCGCACGCAAGCAGTCGGAAGTTAAAATGGTACACACGCCGGCAAACAACACTCTTCCAATCAGCGGACGCGATCATCGTCTTGATCTGTTTCGCGGCATCGCTAACTGGGCGATCTTTCTTGATCATATTCCAAACAACGTTGTCGCGTGGATCACGATCAGAAACTACGGCTTCAGTGACGCGGCTGAGCTTTTCATCTTTATGTCAGGATATATGACATCGCTGGTTTGCACGAATATTATGCGGCGGCGCGGCTTTGTTGCGGGAATGTCCTGGTTGATGAAGCGCGTCTGGCAGCTTTACGTCGCTCACATTTTCTTGTTTGTGTTGTATGCGGCCATGATCGGCCATATCGCACAAAGTTACGATAATCCTACGCTCATAAATGAATTCAATATTGCCGGTTTGGTGAGCAACCCTTTCGACGTCCTTACCCAGGGCTTGCTCCTCCGTTTCAAGCCCCTTAACATGGACGTTCTCCCCCTCTACATTGTCCTTTTGGCAGGTATCTTGCCAATTTTATGGCTCATGTTGCGGTTGCCCGATGCTACGATGTTGGGATCATTGTATCTCTACCTCGCTGCGCGACATTTCGGCTGGAATTTGTCCGCCTACCCCGAAGGAGCATGGTATTTCAATCCCTTTACGTGGCAGCTGCTGTTCGTTCTTGGCGCATGGTTTGCTGTGGGCGGCGCAAAGCGATCACGCCGTCTCATTCGTTCACGAAGTCTTCTTTATGTTGGAGTCGTCTATTTGCTATTTTCATTCGCAATGACGATGGCCGGTCATATCCCGAATCTGGCGAATGAATTTCCAAAATGGCTCTTTGACGCATTCAATCCAAATGACAAGACCGACCTCGCTCCTTACCGCGTGATCCATTTTGCGTTCATTGCACTGTTGGCGACACGGCTTCTGCCCGTGAACTGGAGCGGCTTGCAATGCAGTATTCTTCAACCTCTGATCAAATGCGGAGAACAGTCTCTCCATGTCTTTTGTTCAGGAATTATCCTGTCATTCTTGGCCCATTTCGTATTGGAGTCAGGCTCGCAGACCGTGTTGGCACAAATCCTCGTCAGTGTAGCTGGACTTTCGATAATGACGGCAATTGCGTACTTCGCGTCTTGGTCCAAGACGTTCGATAAGCCACGATCGCTCGCATTTTTAGGGCACTCCGGGAGCGATGTGATCGAGACCGCTGACAGCGATGATGCTGAAGTGCGCTCCAAAACCGTACTTGCCTGGAGCGACCCGACTTTTCTTACGAAAGGTAAGAACGGCGGGTACGTGGGGATCGGCAGTCGCAAAAACGTTCACTTGAAGTGTCAATAGCTGGCCGTGATATCCTACTGATCGCCGGCAACGGCGGCTTCAATGCTCTGCGCTGATAAAATCGCGAACAATTTCTCGCAGGTTGGTTACGCAATGATTGATACTCGGTCGGGTGGAAAGGTAATGTCGCAAACGACACTAGGATCGCGCGTTCACGAGACACGACGCCTTCTCTCCGGACCGACAGCCACAATTTACCCGGCAACGTTTTTCCTGAGCCTCAGGGTCAATGTCTGTCGTCAGAATCGGTTTTGTGAACACCAGTTTTGACATTTGAACTGCCCGTGTCGTTCTGATTGCCACCCATATTTTTCATGCACAACATCATGATTGCACACGGCAGCAAGAACAGCAGTGGCAGCAGTTTTCCAGCGCTCTGCGTGCCGAACGCGCCACTGAACACAAGGATCGCACCGACGAAAACGACCGCGCAGACCGCAAGCCCGCTCCATCCACTGAGCCAACCTCGCTTTCTGCCGGCCGCCGGAGAGCCAGAAGATCGGGTCGTCAGATTTCTATTCAGTTCCATTGTTTCATCTCCTTTCAAGAGGACAATGTAATCTCTCCAACAATTGGAAGGTCAGGGTGCTGGTTCTCGGCCTCGACGCTCCATTGGACGACAACTGGAGTGGGCCCCTGGTGCCGGACAGAAATCAGACTACTGATTTGACCATGGCCGGGTATGTTGCTCCTCGAACTGCACGGGGCTGATGTAGCCGAGCGCGGAATGCAGGCGGCGTTGATTGTAAACGTCGTCGATGAACCTGGGAAGCTGCTCGGCGATGTCGTCGAAGGTCTCGAATGCCATCGGATAGACCGCCTCGACTTTGAGTGTCTTCATGAAGCTCTCCGCCTTGGCGTTATCGTACGGGTTTCCGCGCCGGCTCATCGAGCCGACTAAGTTATGGGCCGCCAGCAATGCTTGATAGATACCAGATGCGTATTGCGATCCGCGGTCCGAATGATGAATGCATCCTGGTCGCGGACGCCGTCGCTCGATCGCCACCTTCAGCGCCGCGAGCGCGAGCCGCGCGTCGATCGACCTGCCGATCGCATAGCCGACGACGCGGCGTGACCAGGCGTCGAGGATGATCGCCACATAGGCAAAGCCGCCGATGATGGCGACGTAGGTCAGGTCCGCTACCCAGAGCTGGTCCGGGCCATCAAGGATGATATCCTTCGAACGATCCGGGAAGATGGGCTGATCATGGTCGCTGTCGGTGGTGGCGATATAACGCCTGCGGCGGCGCGGCTGAAGATCGTGCTCGCGCATCAGGCGCTTGATCCGCTTGTGGTTGGCGATCACGCCTCGATGGCGAAGCGCCGCCTGCACGCGGCGCCAGCCATAGGCTTCGAACTCGTCGCAGATCGCGGTAATCGCGTTCAACAGCTCGACATCGCCAGTGCGCGCCGCAGGCGCATCATAATAGGTTGATCGCGCGATGCCCATCAGCCGGCATCCTTCAGCGATGGACAGGCCGCGGGGCCGGTGATCACGGATGTAGTCGCGCTTCTCTGCCGGGGTACGTTTTTCAGAGCCCCTTTTAAAAACTCCAGTTCGAGCGCCTGACGGCCGACCAACCGCTCGAGCGCGGCGATGCGCGCTTCATATTCCTGGACCAGATCCGCAGCGCGCGCGTCGTCGCCCAGCGCGCCGGCCTCGTACTTTTCGACCCAGATACGGATCAGGTTACGCGAAAGGTCGTGGCGCTTGGCCAGGCCGTGAAGCGTCTCGCCACTCAGAAATTCCTGGGCGACCTGGCGCTTAAACTCAACGCTGTGGGATCGGTGTCTCGGCATGGGCTTTTCTCCAAAAGCCCGGCCACCCAGTCAATTCAACTCTGCTTACCTGTCCGGCACCAGGGGCCCACTCCAAACACTGGTCAGATTGAGCGGTCCTTTGCCGCCTTCAAAGCATCCGTCGAAACGAGTAGTTTCTAAAGGCTACGCGCCAACCGCGGTGATCCGGCCAGAACATCGGCACCCGTCTTTGGTAGCTCCGATATTTATCACCGTACTGTTGGATCATCTGCTTCTCCTCCATTCTGGCCAGGAGCCAGTACGCGCCGACGATGATAGGGAAGGCCGTCAGTGAGAATAGCGTTGGCCAATGCACAACACTTTCGCCAAACAGCGCCAGAAAGATGCCAGCGTATTGTGGATGGCGCATCAAGCTGTAAGGGCCACCCCTGGCGAGCCGCCCTCTCGCTCTCGCTCGATACACTTCACGCCAGCCGGCGATGATCAGAGCGGCTCCAAAAAAGACAACAGTGTAACCGAGAGCCATGGAAGCTGGCATTACCCACCAACTGCCCGTCAGATAAACCCAGAGATTGCCATCCCAAAGATTTCCCGCGACGTCCAGATTGAAGACTCGGGCTAATAGGTAAATCGTGAGGGGAAATCCATACATCTCGGCATAAAATGCGATGACGAATGCCTGCACGATTCCAGCGCGAGTCCACTCCCGCCAGCCCTTCGGCACGACAAGGCGGTAGAAACACCACGATACGACAACGATTGAAATCGTGGCTCCTCCCCAGAGTATATTTTCGTTCATTTATCTGCCTCGTACCGATTCTTGATCGGCCAAAACGCCCCGTCTCCTGACGCGCGCGTTTGTCTCTGCAATCGCCGCGTTTATGGACGGCCATCCGATGGCCTCAACGCGATGCCCGACCCCGCGTTTTAATCAATGAGTCGGAACAATAGAAGCAGTGCATATCGTTTCTTTTCTCGGCTCCCGCCCGAAACGACAAAGCTATGCGTCCTCACCGCTCGCGGCCCGTCTTTTCGCGAACCTCGATCGCTCCTCGCGCGCCTGTTATTAAGTTAGTTCGAACAGAGCGAACGCATGGTTACAGGCCGTCGTCGGATTCTTTGAACATCGGCTTCAAACCCGTCATCGCAGGAACGCCCCGCGCCGGCTTGGCTCATGCCGGCCTCTCCAGCCCCGCGAACGATTAGGCCATGGAGCATGCTATGGCGTTGTCCTCTGGGCTCCCAAGCGGAAACCGCTGGCACATTTCCGTCGAACGAGACTATACTGTCGTTACAATAGTGTGGTGTGGCCTTCACGAAGCGAGGTCGCCATGTTCCAGCGAAACCGGAAAACCGAAGCTTTCGTCGATTTCATCAATCTCGCATTGGGCGGCTTTCTGATCTTGTCGCCGTGGTTACTCGGATTCAAATCGCAACTCGGATGGCACACATCATGGATGGCCGGCGCCGCCATTGGCGTCGTCGCAATCTTTTCGATTGCCGACCTTTTTGACACCGTTTCAATTCCGGCGTTTTTCGAATCGGAAGAATGGATCAATCTGACGATCGGATCGTGGTTGGCAATATGCCCGTGGGTCCTCAACTTCAACGACGATACCATGGCGATGCAGGTGCATCTCGTGGTGGGGATCGTCGTCGCAGCCATTGGCGCGGTCGAGCTCTGGGTGATCCATCACCGCCCCGCGGAAAAGGAGCGTGATAAGCTTTGTTGAATTCCAAGACAGGACGAAATTGCAAGTAGTCGCGCGGGGGAGCCTACAATGCGGAAGGGTGTACTGCTCGGACTGGTCGTTTTGGTGTTTTCGGTCGGCGGCGCGGCGGGTGCAGATTTGACGACGAAGGCGCGCACTTCCGTACCCGCGTTGCCGTCCTGGTGGGATACCGTCACCATAACCGGCCATGTGCAAGCGGGGATCACCTTCAATGAGGGGCCTTCCGGCGGCATTAATTTTGGCCACCTCTTCACCGATAAGGCCAATTCCCTGTTGATGAACCAGGCGCTGCTGACGGTTCAGCGTCCGCTCGATCCCAAAGCGAGCGGATACGATTTCGGATTCAAGTTCCAGGCGATGTACGGCTCGGATGCCCGGTACACGCATTTTCTGGGTGAGTTCGATCAATCGATCAGCGGCCGCAATCAGTTTGACATCGTCGAGGCCCACGCTCTGTTTCATTTGCCGTGGCTCACGTCGGGTGGCGTGGATGTGAAGGTCGGACAATACGTAACCCTGGAAGGCGCCGAAGTTATTTACGCGCCGGACAATGCGCTCTACTCGCACTCCTACATCTTCAATTTCGGCATTCCGTTCAAGCACACCGGGATCATGACGACCACCCATCTAACGCACCTCCTCGATGTTTATGCTGGCATCGACACCGGTGTGAATACAACCTTCGGCAACAGGTTCGACCGCTTCAATGGCGGCGACAACAACACGGCTGCGGCGTTCCACGGTGGGATCGGACTCAATTTGATGGACGGCGCGCTGACCGTGCTGGCGACGACCCACATCGGCCCGGAAAATCCCAATGTCTCGTCGGCCGTGCTTGCGGGTGTCAATCCGAATAGGGCTCTGCGTTATCTCAACGATGTGACGATCGTCTGGAAGGCAACCGACAAGCTCACGCTCACCACCGACCTGAACTATATTCGTGAGGACGGCTTCAACGCGGTCGGAAGCGGCGTCGCGCAATACGTCACCTATGCCCTCAACGATTGGCTCAAGATCACCGGACGCGGAGAAGTCTGGCGCGACAACAGTGGTTTCTTCGTTGCCGCATTCCCCGGCAACCTAGACTTTGTCAGGGTCGAGCATGGCAATCCGTTGGGTACGGCGATCGGCGGCGGCGCGACCACCTACGGCGCCCTGACGGTCGGACTTGCGATCAGGCCCCCGGTCCCCAAAGAATTCGACGGCCTGGTTGTCAGGCCCGAAGTTCGTTACGATACTTCGTTGAACGGAACGACGCCATTCGGCGCCGGAACGAAGCGTTCGCAATTTACGTTCGGCGGCGACATCATCATCCCGATCAAAATCAGATGATTACGCCACGAGTGGTTGCGCGAAACAGTGGGTGTTGAATCGGGTACTCGATCGTTAAGACCCGATGCGATGATCCCATCGCATTGGTTTGATCCCCTGCGCGGCGCTGCCGCACGTTCTCAAAAAAGACGTAGGTCTCTTTATCGGGATCGGACCGATCGATTGCACTTCGCGGAGCAGTCAGGCAGCCCGCCCCGTGCTGCGGGTGGCCTTGCCCTTGTGAGGCCGGGAAAATTATTCGCACGACCAGATACCCGTTTTGGGTCCTCCGCGATAGTTGCAAGTTTTCGGGCGCGGACGTGGAGCAGCGGCCCGATCGGTGCGGGGCATCACAGGTGCCATCTGCTCCGCGGTCGAGGTCCTCTGAGGACCCAAGCGTGCCTCGGTCCCGGTCGCGCGCGCAAAGCTTGGCGATGCTGAAGCGACCAATAACAACGACAACAATGCAACCAGGCTTGATCTGCACATTTTTACCTCCCACGATTCCTCAGCCGTCCGATCCTGAATGGACCGCACATGAATGAATTCGGAAACGAAGCTGCGCCGGTTACAGGTCACGACTATGTGAGCGCGGTTGAATTCCTCGCCGCGCAGACGGAAGTTGCGGGAAAGGAAAGAGGTTGGGAGATCGGACGGAACGGTATCATTTCCGGCCGACTTCGCATCCACACCTGCATTCAACCCGCCGTCCCGACTGACGCCGGATCAGCAGCTTTCGCTCGGTGCCGAAGTCGGTCGGGCGCCACGTAGTCGCCTGACTTGGCCTGTGAGATGGAAGATGGTGTTAACGTAGGTCGCTAACGGTTCATCTGACGGCCCGAGACATTGCGAATCCGCAACCCGCGCGCAGTCAGATGCAAGCTATACTCCCAGCAGAGTTTTTGAAGTCCGAACGGTTTGATCAATGGACGCATTTCCATCCGACCCCCACTTCGCGATTGAGCATGGCTTTCGCGCCGCGCGGGCCTCACGATCTCGTGAGAGTGTAACCGTGGGCATTCTTCATTCGAATTCAAAGAGGGAGAAATGACGAAGGAGTCCGACCTCAAAGCGCTCATGACGGCGAGCCTCCAAGGCGACTCCATCGCGCATCGATCGCTGCTGACGGCTTTGAGCGGACATCTGCGGAGCTACTACAAGAGCAGACTTTTGCGATCCGGACGCCCGGCCGAGGAAACTGAAGACCTCGTGCAGGAAGCCTTGATCGTCATCCACACGCAACGTCACACCTACGATCCGGAGCAGCCGCTGACGCCGTGGGTGTACGCCATTGCCCGCTACAAGCTGATCGACCATTTGCGGCGCACCAGGACCACGACGGCGGACGTGCCATTGGAAAACGCCGAATACATCCTGGCATCCGACGACAACGCCGCCGCTGAAAGCCAACTCGATCTCGCCAAGCTCTTTGAGAGGTTACCGGAACGAATGAGACTTTCGCTCCAATACGTGAAGCTCGACGGCCTGAGCGTGGCCGAGGCCGCCGATCGTAGCGGGATGTCGCCATCCGCCGTCAAGGTCAACATTCACCGAGGGCTGAAGATCCTCACCGCATTGATTGCACGGGAGACCAAAGCGTGAAAACCAATGAATTGATTTCCATGCTCAGTTCGCAGGTCGACCCGGTCGATACGCGGGAAGTTGTCCGGAACGTCCGGATTGCAATCTTGGTTGGCGCCGCGGCATCCCTGCTGGCGGTGGTTTTTGTCCTCGGCGTTCGCACCGACCTCAACGAGATGCACGCCCAAGTCTTCCTGGTCGCAAAACTGGCCTTCAGTTTGTCGGTCGTGATTTTGGCCTCGCATTACCTGGTCAAGTACATCCGTCCCGGCGGCGAATTCCGGGTCCGGTTCGCCCTCACCGTCCTGCCGTTTCTCGCGGCCATGATCATCGCGGCGATCAGTCTGGCCACGGCACCGCGGTCGCACTGGGAGACCATGGTATTCGGCAGCTATTGGCTTGAGTGTCTGATCGCCATCCCGACGGTCGCGGTCGTGCCGTTCGCCGCCATCATGTCGGCGGTTCGCCGCGCCGCGCCTACGGACCTGGTCCGCACCGGCGCGCTTGCAGGACTCGTCGCGGGCGGCGTCAGCGCAACCGCCTACGCTTTGCATTGCATGGATGACCTGCTTCCCTTCATTGCGCTCTGGTATGGTGGCACAATCGTTTTATGTACGGTCACCGGCGCCGTGCTCGGGCCCAAATTGCTGCGTTGGTAAATCGACGGACCATCCGTCAGGTCGCGGAACTCCCGAAGGCGGCGCGAATCCGACCCGCGGAACCCTCGACAAGATCGGCTGCGTGTTTGGATTCCAGATCGGCTTCATCTCGAGACGGGAAGCCGTGCCATCGGCGGACGTAAGTGCGAAGACGATACCTGACCTCGGGTTCGTTGATGCCGATGGACTCCTGTCGGCTGCCTGATCTCACGAGATCGTGAGCTTGTAACCGGACGCACCCTTTTCCCGAACTAACAGATGACGCTCGCTTTCCAGGGTGAGCGCCAAGACGTGGGTGCATAGTGCATGAACGATCGGGAAGACGCGACGGTGACCATGTTAATGCCAACGTTGGACGTCCAACGCCGAATGCTTGGCACGTTTGATTCTCGCAGCCGTACGCTGTGGCTGGTCTTGGCTGCATCGGCGTTGCTTGCCGGAATCGCGTTCAACTGGCGGTGGCTCGTGGTATCAGGTGCCCTGCCATTCCTCCTGCCAGTCCTCCCCTGTCTGGCCATGTGCGCCCTGCACCTATGTTCTCGTGGCAACAATGCCTCGGGATGCGAGCGACGCGAAGCGTCGCAATCTACTCCAAACCGCACCGCAGCCCGCGTTCACCACCGACGCGCGCCATTCTTTAGAAAGGCAACAAAATGAAGATCACCACTCTCATCCCGCTCGCATTGATTGCGTCGTTAGCGGCTTCCGCCGCCGTCCAGGCGGACGAAACGTCCACGCCACCGAAGACGCCGACGGAAACCAATCAACCCATGATGGGCAACGGCTCACAAGGCATGCAGGGAATGATGGGCATGATGAGCCAAATGCAGCAGATGATGGAAAGCTGCAATCAAATGATGAAGGCCAGCAACGAGCGTCACGACAAGCAAGATGCACCGAAGCAAAAAGACCGTCACGGCTGAAACAGCCGCCGTCCGATCATCATGCCAATCGATGAACTTTGCATTCGGAAAGGCGTCCATGAATCGTTCGGCCTCGGCATCAATCGGCTTTCGGGGCATCGAATGACCATTCAAGTGGGTCTTTCACATCGCCGTGAGCCTGTAACCGGTCCGGTGTCCGGTGCGATCTAATCGGTGGTTCGTTTGTACGATCTTCGACCGGTGGACTGATGTGCCCGGCCGAGCACGGCTCGGTCGGGTACGGAGGGATCGCCAGAAACGGGCGACCCGCTTGCGGTCGGGTACGGAGGGATCGCCAGAAACGGGCGACCCGCTTGCGATCGCTTCCCGGGCTGACATCGTTTCTGCCGGAAAGACGCAATCAGGTTCAGTTGCGGCATTCCGCAGCAGTGCAAGGGGTACACTACTGATGGATAAGTTGACCGAACACCGTCCATTCGAGGATGGATACGTGAGGCCCCGCGCCCAAACCGGAAGATCGACCGCGAAACGGATCGTGCTCGTTGCGTTTGCTACAAGCGCACTCGTCGCAATGCTGGGAGTTGGCTATCGACTCGGCCACTCTAACCAAACGTTGCCTGGCTGGGTCCCGCTTCGTGTCGCAGCCCTCCTCGGATCCCAGCCCGCCAAGCCCGTCGAAGCTGCAACGCCGACCCAGGACGCAAACTCCGGGGCCAAGCGTATTCTCTTCTATCGCAATCCGATGGGTCTCCCTGACACCTCTCCCGTTCCGAAGAAGGACTCGATGGGGATGGACTACATCCCCGTCTATGAAGGCCAGAACGACGCCTCCACAATCCAGATTTCACCAGGCAAATTGCAGCGCACCGGCGTGCGCTCCGAGCCCGCCGCTCTGCGCACCGTGACGCGGCCCATCCGCGCGCCCGGAACGATCAAGCTCGATGAGCGGCGCGTGGCGGTAATCTCGCTGCGAGCCCAGTCATTCATCGAAAGCGTCGAGAACGTCACGACAGGCGATCATGTCACCAAGGGACAGCCCCTTCTGAAGCTTTATTCCCCGGATGTGGCATCCGCCGGCGCCCAATATCTCTCCATCGTCGGGGACAGCGCTGGAACTGCCAATCTCGCGGGACGCAAGCAACTGATCGAGGGCGCGCGGCGGCGACTCGAAAACCTGGCCGTGCCCGCCGACGTAATCGCCGAGATCGATCGCACCAAAACGGTCCCGCTGACCATTACCTGGACGGCTCCGCGCGACGGCGTGATTCTGGAGCGAACGGCCGTCGAGGGCATGCGGGCGATGCCCGGCGACGTGTTGTTTCGGTTGGCTGACACGTCTGTAATCTGGATCATCGCCGACGTCGCCGAACAGGATATCGATGCCGTAAAGATCGGCGCGGCTGCGACGATCAGGGTCCGGAGCCTGCCGGGTCGGGAGTTCAAGGGATCAGTCGCCTTGATCTATCCCCAGGTCAACACCGAGACGCGCACCACCAAGGTACGTATCGAACTACCCAATCCGGACGACGTGCTTCTTCCCGACATGTTCGCCGACGTTGAAATCGCGTCGGGTGCGGAAAAGCCCGTCGTCGCGGTACCCAACGGCGCGGTGATCGATACCGGAGCCCGGCAGATCGTTTTCATCGACAAAGGCGAAGGCCGTTTCGAGCCGCGTGAAGTCAAGGTCGGCACGCACGGCGAGGACTACACTGAGATCCGCGAAGGCGTCGGCGAAGGCGATCGCGTTGTCGTTGCCGCCAACTTCCTGATCGATGCCGAAAGCAACCTGAAATCGGCCTTGCAGGCATTTACAGACGGAGAGAAATCGAAATGATCGCCCGCCTGATCGCCTGGTCGGCGCGAAATCTGATGCTCGTCCTGATCGGGACAGTGTTCGCGATCGCGGCGGGCATCTATGCGCTGCGCACCCTGCCGCTCGATGCCATCCCCGACCTCTCCGACGTGCAGGTGATCGTCTACACCGAATATCCCGGGCAAGCGCCGCAGGTCGTCGAAGATCAAGTGACCTATCCGTTGACCACGGCGATGCTGACGGTGCCGAAATCGAAGGTGGTGCGGGGCTTCTCGTTTTTCGGCGTGTCCTTCGTCTACGTTATCTTCGAGGACGGCACCGACCCCTATTGGGCCCGAAGTCGCGTGCTGGAATATCTCAACACCGTAGCGCGCCGGCTTCCTAACGGCGTGACACCCACTCTTGGGCCCGACGCAACCGGCGTGGGCTGGGTCTATCAATACGCCGTCGTGGCCAAGAACATGACCCTCGCCGAACTGCGGTCGGTCCAGGACTGGATCATCCGGTACGGCATTTCCAAAGCCGAAGGCGTCGCGGAAGTGGCCAGCGTCGGCGGCTTCGTCAAGCAGTACAACATCGTCGTCGATCCGCAAAAACTGCGCGCCCAGGGCATTTCCCTGGACAAGCTCCGCAGTGCCGTTCGGGCCAGCAATATGGATGTCGGCGGGCGCACCGTAGAACTGTCCGAGTTTGAATTCGTCGTCCGCGGCCGCGGGTATCTGAGAGGCATCGAAGACATCGAAAATATCGTGCTGAAGACCGACGCGGGGGCTCCGCTTCGATTGCGGGACGTTGCTCGCGTCGAACTCGGTCCCGACGAGCGGCGAGGAATTACCGAACTCAACGGCGACGGCGAGGTCGTCAGCGGCATCGCACTGCAGCGCTTTGGCGCCAACGCCCTCACCGTCATCGACAACGTCAAGGCGCGTCTTACGGAGATTGCCTCAAGCCTGCCCAAGGGCGTCGACATCGTCACGGTTTATGATCGCTCCGAACTGATCAAAGCGGCCATCGAAACACTCAAGGGTACCCTGCTCGAAGAGAGCATCATCGTTGCCTTGGTTTGCTTTGTCTTCCTGCTTCACCTGCGCAGTGCCCTCGTCGCCATCCTGATGCTTCCCGTCGGCATCCTGATGGCCTTCGCCGCCATGAAATTCATGGGACTCGGCGCCAACATCATGAGCCTTGGCGGCATCGCCATCGCGGTCGGCGCCATGATCGACGCGGCGATCGTCATGATCGAAAATGCGCACAAGCACCTGGAGCGCGCGGAGCCCGGCACGCCGCGGGCACAAATCCTCATCGATGCGGCGAGCGAGGTCGGACCGGCGCTGTTCTTCAGTTTGCTGGTGATCACCGTCGCGTTCCTGCCGATCTTTACCCTGGAGGACCAGGAAGGACGCATGTTCGGGCCGCTCGCCTACACCAAGACATTTTCGATGGCCGCGGCCGCCCTACTCTCGATCACGTTGGTGCCTGCCCTGATGGTCGTCTTCGTCCGCGGGCGGATCATCTCGGAACATAAGAATCCCGTGAACCGGTTCCTGATCTGGGTCTATCGACCGGTGATCCGGTGGGTTCTCAACGCCAAGACATTGACGATCATGCTTGCGCTGGTTGCGCTTGCGGTGACGATCTGGCCCGCCCGCCAACTCGGTAGCGAGTTCATGCCGAGCCTCAATGAAGGCACCTTGATGTACATGCCGACGACGCTGCCGGGGCTGTCCATCACCAAAGCTGCTGAGCTTTTGCAAACCCAGGATCGCATCATCAAGTCGTTTCCCGAAGTTGCATCGGTCTACGGCAAAGCGGGCCGCGCCTCGACCGCGACCGATCCGGCGCCGACCGAAATGTTCGAGACCATCATCAATTTGAAGCCGAAGTCGGAATGGCGGCCTGGCGTAACGATCGACAGCCTCAAGGCCGAGATGGACAAGGCGCTCCAGTTTCCGGGCGTGTCGAATGCGTGGACGATGCCGATCCGCGCCCGCATCGACATGCTGTCGACCGGAATCCGCACGCCCGTCGGGATCAAGATTTTCGGCAAGGATCTTGCGGAAATGGAGAAGATCGCCCGCGAAGTCGAAGGGGTGGTCAGATCGGTGCCGGGTACCTCAAGCGCTTACGCCGAGCGCGTGATCGGCGGATACTATTTGGAGATCATCCCCGATCGTTTGGCGTTGGGCCGCTACGGGCTGACGATCAGTGATATCCAGGACGTGATCTCGACGGCACTCGGCGGTGAAACGGTCACCACGACGGTCGAAGGCCGGGAACGTTATTCCGTCAATATTCGGTATCCGCGTGCGTTGCGCTCCAGCCCGCAAACGATCAGCACCGATGTCCAGGTGCCGTTGGCGTCCGGCGGGAGCGTCCCGCTCGGCCAGGTCGCCAGCGTGAAATTGACCCGCGGCGCCACGTCGATTCGCACCGAGAACGGTCAACTCGCGGTTTACATCTACGTCGATATTACCGGTCGTGATCTGGGCGGCTACGTCTCCGAGGCACAGCAGGCGGTCGCGCAGAAGGTAAAGTTTCCACCGGGATATTACGTGTCCTGGAGCGGACAGTTCGAGTATCTGCAGCGCGCCGAGGCGCGGCTCAAGATCGTCGTACCGGTCACCTTGCTGATCATCTTTCTGCTGCTCTACCTGAATTTCCGGAAACTGGCAGACACCCTCATCGTGATGCTGTCGCTGCCGTTCTCGCTGGTCGGCGGCATCTGGTTGATGTGGTCGCTGGGATTCAACATGTCGGTCGCGGTCGCCGTCGGCTTCATCGCGTTGGCCGGCGTCGCCGCCGAGACTGGCGTCGTCATGCTGATCTACCTCGAACAGGCCATGGCCGAATTGAAGGCGGAACGCGCGGCCACGGGCGAGCCTTTCACGCGCGCCGATCTGTACGACGCGATCATGGTCGGCGCGGTGGACCGGGTGCGGCCCAAGATGATGACGGTCGTCGCGATCATGGCGGGCCTGGTGCCGATTCTCTGGAGCACGGGGACCGGCTCGGAGGTCATGCAGCGCATTGCCGTGCCGATGATCGGCGGCATGGTTTCGTCGACGGTGCTGACCCTCGTGGTCATTCCCGCGATCTTTGCGGTCGTCAAGGGATTCGGGTTGCCCGCAGCGCCGCAGGACGGCGAAGAGAAAGGCGGCCGGCGGCGGGATTCGACGCCGAAGCTCGACCTGCATCGTGCGGAGAACGTGCAGTGACGCCGAGCGGCCACACAAGAATTGCGCGCCGGAAACGGCGGCAATGGGCGCGAGGACCATCCTCGTGGGATCGGTTCATTCGTTCCGAGCCCTGCGCTCAACAACCGTCACACCAGAACAGGAGAGTATCCATGCATTTCATCGACAGCCATCACCGGGCCAGCCGTGCCGGAGTTATGACCGCCGCGCTGCTCGGCGCGGCACTGACGCTGCCGGCGGCAGCCGCGTTCGCTCAGGGAAGCGCGGGCATGTCCGACATGAAGAAGATGCCGCCGATGAGCGACGCGAAGGCGGCGACGACCGCGACCGCCACCGGCACGATCACGGCGCTCAACGCCGCCGACCACAAGATCACCTTCGATCACGGTCCGATTCCCGCCATCAACTGGCCCGCCATGAAGATGGAGTTCGCCGTTGCTCCGTCGGTCGATCTCGCGAAGGTGAAGACCGGCGACAAGGTCAATTTCACCCTGAGCGGCTCCGGCGGCACCTATACCGTCCAATCGATCATGCCGATGCCCTGACGAACGTGGCGGACGGAACGAATTGGATCCGGTCCGCCACAACGAGGGAGGTGTTGACGAAGCACCTCCCTTCCCGATCACGGTACGGGACGCCGCGTTTATGGAAAGCCGATTTGCAATGTCTTCACTCGGTAGTCCAATTGTTGATCGGCGCGCGTTTTTGCTGGCGGGTGCTGGCGCCGCCGCCGCCGGACTCTTGCCGCGCTCCGGACGCGCTGAAGCACCCTGCGCCGAGTACAACCTGACCGCAGCGAGCGCGCAGTCACCGATCCTGGGCGCATCGCGTCCCTGGACGGAGGTCTGGAGCTACAATGGCAGCATTCCGGGTCCGGAGATCCGAGTCCGTCAGGGCGAGCCTGTTCGTATCAACGTGCGCAACGGTCTGTCGGAAGAGACGACGGTCCATTGGCACGGCATACGGCTTCCCAACAACATGGACGGCGTCCCGGGCTTGACGCAGCGTCCGATCGCTCCTGGCGAAACCTTCACGTACAAATTCACGCCGCCGGACGCCGGAACATTTTGGTACCACTCACACAGCAACAGCTTGCAGCAACTCGGCCGGGGCCTCACTGGTCCATTGATTGTCGAGGAGGCGGAACGTTATCCGGTCGATCGCGATCTGGTCTGGATGTTCGCGGATTGGCGGCTCACCACGGATGCGCAGATTGCATCCGGATTTGGCAACGCCATGGAAGCCGCGATGTCCGGTCGTGTCGGCAACACCGTTACGGTCAACGGCGCTATTTCGAGCGGCGAACAAGTCCACGCCGGGGAGCGGATCCGCCTGCGGCTGATCAATGGCGCGCTTGCGCGCATCATGGCGCTTCGTTTCGAAGGCCACCGTCCGGTGATCATCGCCGTTGACGGCCAGCCCTGCCAACCGCACCAGCCCCCCAACGGCCGGCTCTTACTGGGGCCAGCGATGCGCATCGACATTGTGCTCAATTTGCGAGGAAAGCCCGGCCATCATTATGCCGTCCGCGACGATTTCTACGAGAATCTCGCCTATACGGTCACCCATCTCAACTATAGTGCAAACGCAGCGTTGCGCACCGCGCGCGACGACAACGACGTCCCGCTTCCGGGCAATCCCCTGCCCGAACCGGATCTTCAGGGCGCCGAACCGCATCAGATCGTCTTGCAAGGCGGGATGATGGGCGGCGGGATGATGCATGGCATGGGCGGCATGTCCGGAATGGCGCACGACGCGAGTTGGAGCATCAATGGCCACTCCATGATCGGAGACGGCCAAGCGAGCATGCCCTCACTCCTGACGCTGCCTCGGGGACGGAGCATCATATTGAAGATGCAGAACAAGACCGCGTGGTGGCATCCGATGCACCTGCATGGCTACAGCTTCAAATTGTTGCGCCGGAACGGGACCCCTGTTCCGCACCGTCAGTGGGGCGACACCGTGCTCATGGCGCCGAAAGACAACGTCGATGTCGCTTTTGTCGCCGACAATCCCGGCAAGTGGATGCTGCATTGTCATATCACGGACCATCAGGTGTCGGGAATGATGTCCGTCCTGGACGTGAGATGAAATCCCGAAAGAGGAGAGCGACCATGAACAGACGAATCTTTTGCTTAACGACGGCCGCCGCGCTGGTCGGATTGCCGCTGACATCTCGTGCGGAGACGCTCCATGCCACCTTGTACAAAAATCCCGATTGCAGCTGCTGCGACGGCTACGCTGCCTATCTGCGCGAGAACGGATTTGCGGTGGACGTCAAGCCCACCAATGACCTCGCCCAGATCAGTCTCAACGCCGGGATCCCGGAGAACTTGCAGGGGTGTCATACCATGTTTATCGATGGCTACGTCGTTGACGGACATGTGCCGGTCAAGACGATCCGGAAACTGCTGACCGAAAGGCCCGCGATCGCTGGCATCACCCTGCCGGGGATGCCGACCGGGTCTCCGGGCATGGTGGGCCAGAAGAGAGGACCGTTTACGATTTATGCCGTCGCCAAGGATGGGACGGCGCCAACCGTTTTTGCAACCGAATGAACAACGGAGTCGACGCTCCACACGTCCGGGATTTCTTGGATTCGGACGTTCAGATCAATGAACCCATTCAGAGACATCCGATCATACTCGGGGCGTCAAACGATCGGTGCCGATATCGTCGACGCTCCCTTGAACCCGCGCAAAATTGACGTCGTTGCCTGAACGGATTTTATGTGAGCAATCCCAGGGCGATTAAATCAACCGACGGGGCGCAGGCCTTCGAACTCCATGAAGGTACGCCGACCATCCGGCCCGAAGAGAACGACGGCGTATCGTTCAAGTGTGCCGCCCTCCATGCCGGGCGACCCCACCGGCATTCCCGGAACCGCCACGCCCGTAGCAGCGGGGCGTTCTTTCAACAGACGCTGGATGGCCGCCGCCGGAACATGTCCCTCGATGACATATCCGCCCGCTTCGGCCGTGTGGCATGCGGCCAGGTCGGCCGGGACGCCAAGACGCTTCTGGATGTCCTGAAGGTTTCTCTCTTCCTGAACCGTGACGTGAAATCCCGCGGATTCGAGATGGCGCACCCAACCGGTGCAGCAGCCGCAATTCGGGTCCTTGTGGACACGAATGACAGGGCTTTGTGCGGCCACGGAAACCGTCGGAGACATCAATGCCGCCGCGCCAATTCCGAGTGCGCTCCGCCGCGATACGTCAGATGTGTTCATCTTGATCCTCCTTCCAAGCCTATCGCCTTCATCGCCGATCCCTTTGCGTGAATCCATTGTCACGGCCCGACCACGGCCGGCTGCATCGTGCCAAGGATACTTACCGCCAGGAGAACCATCCACCCCAAGACCTGTTCTCCGAGCACATGGTTGCGCAGCCTTGCAGACCACATTGCCAATTCCTCGGCCGCGTCTGTCCGGACGTTGCGCATCGACGGCACGAGCCAGAACCGGTTTGCGACCGCCAGCGCGAGCATTCCACCGAACAGGGCAAGCTTCCCGAGAAGGATTTGGCCGTACGGCGTGTTCAATCCGGACAACGATCCGACCAGGAACCAGCTGTTGACGAGGCCCGACCCAATCAAGGTGGCAACCGCGATATATCCCGTGCCGGAGAACCGCATCAGAATTCGATCCATGTCCTTCGGTCCGACGTTCAGGTCCGTCCCAAGGTAACGATGCAGGATCAGGGCCAGCGGAATGAGACCGCCGAGCCAAGCCCCAGCGGCGAGAAGGTGCGCGGCGTCGGCAACAACGTGAATGACGCCTGCCCACCCTTCCTCGATCTGGGCGTGACCCGTTCCGGCCAGAGATGTCAAAAGAAGCGCGGCCAGGAGCGGCATCATCCAATTGAGGCGATGCGCCGCCGCCTTCGAACGGATACCCCATGCCGCCACGCCAACCGTGAGGACGGCAAGGAGCATGCGCAGCGTCCAGACGTGACCGAAACCCGTGTCGTGGACGACCGCCCAAACCGTCTCCACATCGGCGAGATCGTTCATGCTGCCGCTCATGTTTGCGGCCGTAAACGCGAACCAGCAGAGGCCGCTCAACAACGCTGCAACGGCGGTCCACAACAGCCACCTTTGCCGCCAGTGACTCAAGACTTCAGGTTCGGCTCCCGCAAACGCATAAAGCGGAAACAACGACAGCCCCGCGAGGGTGATCGTCGTTGCATAATGCAGGAGCCGCGCGATGATGAGTCCGACCTCGATCATCAGCGGGTCACGCTGAACGAATAGGTCCCCTTGACGCGATGGGTATCGTCCGAGACTGCGTGCCAATCGACCTTGTACTCGCCGGAAGACAATTCCTCTTTGACCGGCACCACCAATCGCTTCTTGTCGGCCGGATCGACCGTAGACTTCCCGGTCGTGATCGTCCGACCCGCCTTGTCCTTGATTTCGATGCCGGAGAATTTGGGTATCACCACTTCATTGAAAGTGATCCTGATCTGCTTGGGCGACGACGTCGTTGCGCCAGCAGCAGGTTCGGACGCCTCGAGTTGCGGATGAGCAAGAGCTATTCCGCTTGAAAAGATTACTGCGATCAATCCCATGGCCGTTGAAGTCTTCGACATTTGTTTTCCTGTTGCGGTGAAGCGGAAGCTCATTTCACGTCGAGGACGAGCATCAGGCCTCCGCCGCCCTGCTGCTCGACATTGTTGTTCGCCGTGTGATGCGGGATATGGCAATGCACCAGCCATTTGCCGGGTTTGCGGGCCGTCCAGACGACATCGTAACGCTGGCCCGGCCCGACGTTGACGGTGTCCGCCTGATACCGGGCGCTTTCGTTAAGAGTCACACCATCGACGGCAACGACCTCGAACGGCCCACCGTGGACATGCATCGGGTGCACGAAATTGTTGTTGGTGCCTATGAATCGCAGCTTGATGGTCTGACCGACCTTCATCGGTACCGTGTCGGTGGATGGATAGGCCTTGCCGTTGATGGTGAAATAGTTCGGCAACGCCCCCTCCATTAGCATGGCCGGATAGGTCAGCCACTCGCGTTTGAGCCATTCCTGTAGCTGTATCGTGTAATCGAGGTCGGCCTTGACTTCGGCACTGGGGTCCTTGGGCGCGATCAGCAGCGCGCCGTAGAGTCCGAGCGCCTGCTGCCGATCCGGATGATCGTGGCTGTGATAGAAGTACGTGCCGCTTTGTCCAACCGTGAATTCGTAAGTGTAGGACCCGCCCGGGGGCACCGGATCCTGGGTGATCTTCGCCGGACCATCCATTTCGTTGGGTACGATCAGGCCATGCCAGTGCACGGTGGTGGATTCCGGAAGATTGTTGTGGAAGTTGATGCGGACGTGATCTCCCTCGGTCATCTGTAGTCGGGGGCCCGGCACCTGATGATTGTAGGCGTAGGCATCGACCGCGACGTCGGGCAGGATGTTCCAGCGGATGATAGAGGCTTCGATGTCGAAGATTTTGACGCCGTTCTCAATCCGCGGTTGCAGCACCTGGTCGCCCTTTGCATCGCGCGGAGCAATGTAGGTAACCTGTCGTGGCTTCACCGCGGCCATGTCCTTCATGGCCTCGCCCGGAAGGTCGAACGTGTTGATCATGCCCGGCGGCATGATGGAGGCATCGACGTCGCGGGCGCTCAGGCCCAAGTTCACCGAAAATCCCGGCACCACCATTCCGGAGATCAGAAGAAACGAGGTTACCCCGGCCAATGCCACCAACTGCGGGACGGTGGCCTCGCCGTCCATCCGGTGACCGCCGCCATGCTGCATTCCGCCGCCGTGATGTCCGGCATCATGCTGCTCCTCATGCCCTTCGTGATGCGTCCGCGATGCCGCGTCCCCGACCCGCTCGGTCATCAGACCGTGCTTGATCTTCTTCTTCACCATCCAGACGTTGAATGGATACGCCGTCGCAAACCCGACCATCACTCCCAACGACATCACGCCCCAGAACACCAGTTCAAGTGGGTCCATGGCGCGCATGTCGCGGCCCATCATCAGAAAGCTCATCGTCGGCGCCATTCCCGCCATCATGGCATTCATGCTGATGAACTCGGGCATGAAGCTCTTGCGCACGTTCTCCCAGTACGTTCCGCCCATCATCTTCTTCATGAACAGGGACTGGAAAATGAAGAGGCCGAACGAGAACCCGGCAACGTACTCGACGATCAGGTCGATCCACATCGGAAGGCCCATGAGCGCCGTTATTGTGGCCGCGAGGATGATCCCCGTGGCATCGCCGGCGACGCAATGGATGGTGCTTCCGATCCCCTGCTTCCAGAGCGGCGACGTGAACTGCTCGTGCTCACCAGGATGCGGCTCTTTGTCCGCCAGCACGTAGATCAGTAGGCCGAACGGCCCCATGTAGAGCGTGACGAGGATGAAGCCCCACTTCATGACCGTCGGTTCGGGATTGCCGTTGAACTGGTCGAATGCAACGTACGCTGTGGAGGCGGCCGCGATGACGAACCAGGCGATCAGGAAATAATCATAAGGAAGTGCAATCATGGAGACCTCACTCGCGTACAATCGCTGCCGCGTTCAGCGATCGCAGCATCGCCTGCGGCTTGTTGCGGCGTTGCCGTCTCAACGCCTGAGCCGACTTATCGTTCTTCGCGAGAACGAAGCCGCAATCGCGCGGCGTGTGAATTTGTCCCTCGTCATTGAACGTTCTCCTTTCAGTCGATGGCGGCGCGCGTAACCGGCGCCTTGGGGGCGCGAGCATCAAGCGTTCGGGACCATGTCCGATAGAACGCCACGGCCGTCATCAGCAGAAGTCCGCCAACACTCACCCCGATTTGGGTAAGCAGACGGTCCGAATACATCTCCAGAATGAAATGCCCGACGAACGACAGGAAAATTCCTATGCAGAACACCTCCAGCGACCTCTGACCGCATACGATGATCGGACGCGCCAGCCTCGAACGAAGGCCGTTCCAGTCTCGCGGAACGACACGAACCACGATCACAGCAAGCGCCAGAAAATGAAGGATTCTGTAGGGGGCAAGATTGGTTTTTTCGCTGAGCACATCGAAAACAGGCGACAACGACGTCGATAGACCGAGGCGAGCGCCGACCGTTACAACGAATGCGAAAACCACGAAAGCCACGCTCGCGATCAGGACTGTTCGGGTCCGAGCCAACGCTTGCGCCCGGGCGGCGCCGCCCAACGCCGCCCATGCTCCCATCGTGAACAGAAGCTGCCATGTGAATGGATTGAAGTACCAGCCGCCCGCGGGATAGGCAGGAAAATTCCAACCGAAATGGCGGGCCAGCAAATAGACCGCGATTGCGGCAGCCAGCGCCGTATTCGGAGTCCGCATCATCAGCATCAGCAACGGGGCAAAGCCCGCCATCAACACGATATATAAAGGCAGGACGTCCAGATTAAGCGGCTTGAACTGGAGAAGGAGGCCGTGTGTGAGCGTCGCCACCGGCCGCTCTATAAGCCCGGCCACGTTGAACTCATCCAGCAAGTGGGAATGTCCGTAGTCCTGCGCCACGTACCCGATGGCCGCGGCGTAGAACACGAACAATAGGACATGCGCCACATACAGCTGCCACACCCGGCGGATCAGCAAGGCCGTCCCCGCGAGATATCCCTGCGCGGCCATCCTGCGTGCGTAGATGAACGCTGCGGTGTAACCGGAAATGAACACGAAAACGTCCGCGGCATCGCTGAAGCCGTAGTTTCGCGTGGTCACCCATGCCACCGTATTGTTCGGAATGTGGTCAAGGAAGATCGCCCAGTTCGCCAGTCCGCGGAACAGATCCAGCCGCAAGTCGCGCCCCAAGGATGATGATCTGCGTACTCCATGGCCTTCGACCGTGCCTCCGCCAGGCGAACCTGCATTCGGTGCGCACCGCATGTCGCCCTCGGTCATCGGCGAATCCATTGCGCAGACTGCAATCGGTCTTCCCAAACCGGGCTTCGCGTGGCGAATACGTTGTAGCCGACCCAACGATATCGCTTCACGCGATCCAGCACCGCCGGACCTTCGACGCGAACGAAACGACAATCGGCGGGGTCGAATATGTAGAGCCTCAACGCGGCCTCATTCATCAAATGATACGAAACACCGTGCGCCCGATCCGAGCCGTGATCCTCGCAGATCAAAAGCGAATCTCCGGACAACAAGTTCTTTGCGCCTTCGATTGCTTCGATCTCAACCCCTTCGACATCCAGCTTGATGACCGTCGGCGCCTGTGCATCGAGGACGCTGCCAAGTAGGCCGTCGAGCGAGACTCGTCTCACCGCTCCGTGATCGTCATCCGCAACCGCATAAGTCGAAAATGCCTCATGTCGTCGTCCCGCGACACGCACGAATCCGCCTGTGCTGCCGCCGATGGCCGCGTTCACGCAGCGATACCGGTTACCATTCAATCCGGCGTTCAATGTGAGCCGCGCGGCGTTATCGGGTGAGGCTTCGATCGCCAGGACGGTCTGGCGGCCGAACGGTTCGCTCGATGCGAGAACCGACCAATAGCCGAAATTGGCCCCGCAATCGACGAAGCTGTACCTGATGTCGGCGACGCTCTTCAGAAACGCCTCGATCTCTTCTTCGTAGTCGTATCGACCGTTGAGGATTCGGCTCCAGTATCGATCACAAAACGGAATCGCAAATCTTGCATCTGCATTCAATCCAACGACGATGTCGCGTTGCGCGACGGCGCAGGAAACCACGTCGCACCCCCATCCGTAACCGCGGTGACCGAAGGGCCGCGTAACAACGGAGCCGATCTGCAGTGCGTAGACCGCCATTTGGTCGACCAGGCTTGCCCCACTTAGGTTGCCGCTCTGGCGGTCGTAGAAAAACTCTGCATTGGCCCCATTGTTACGACGCAACGATCCCTCCATCATAAAACTCCTGCTCCGCCGCATTCGACGCCGCCGAACCTGAGGCCGACGGCGTCGAAAAGCCGGGTGCTATTTCTGCTTCTCGATCTTGGTGACGGTGATGCCAGCCGTTGCCCGTTCGGCCTGGAATTGCACCTTGTCGCCGACCTTGACCTGTTTGAGCATCGCCGGATCCTGAACGCGGAACACCATCGTCATGCCGTCTTCGTCCATGTCGAGGTTCTTGATCGGCCCGTGCTTCAAGGTGATCTTGCCAGCGGACTCGTCGATCTTCTTGACTTCGCCCTTGGCCATGTCGGCCTGCGCCATTACAGCGGCAGACGACAAAGCGAAAGAGATCGCGAGAATTCCCGCTATGAAGTTGCGTTTTTTCATTTTCACTCCTCTTCAGTTACTTCGCCTTCCCTCGGAAGGCCTTCTTTCACGCTGCCAGCGCTGGATCCTGTTGCGCGCGTCACGGAGGGCGAACAGTCCTCCCACGACCACGCGCGCGGTCACGTCGGGGCAGTAGTGAAATTCCCGGACGGCAAGCAGAACGCCACGTTTGCCCGCGAGTCCCTTTTTGAATTGCCGGATTCCCGGATCGCCGGGCCCGCCGAGTTCGTACCAGCGCACCTTCGTGTTCTCCCGCAGCCAGCGCATGACGTGCCATTGCAGGACGTAGCCGGCGTTCAGTGTGGTCGCCTCGTCGCTCGTCGCACCGAAGACGTAATAGGCGAGATCGCCCACGACGCTGAATGCGATGCCGCCGATCGGCTTTCCGCCGTGATACGCCAAGGCAATGCGCATCTTCATTCGCTCCGGAAGCCGCATCAGGTCCGGAATGGATGCGGGCAGATCGACGCCCGGATAGTTCAGGTTCTTGCGCCGAACCATCTCGGCATAGACGTCCTGGAAGGTCTTGATGTCGGCCGGAGCGTCACCGATACGAACGTCAAGGCCGTGCGCAAGACCCTTGCGGAGATTGTAGCGCCATCGCTGATCCAGGCTTTTCTGCTGCTCCGCCTCGTCGAGCGACGCATCGACGAAATAGCGGTCAAGCATCGATGACTTGGAGTCCGTAAGACCCATTTCGGTCAGAATTTGCGCTTCGATCGGATAGAAGTCCGGATGGGGACGCGGACGGAGGACGAGGTAAAGCTTTCGCCGCCGACAATATTCGTCCACCAACGCTCCCACCACCGTCCGGTAGCGCCCCGGGTCGGGAGCAACGTCAAAGGGGCGCCAGAAAGGCGCGAAGCGCACGAGCGCCATGCCGCGGCCGAGATAAGGCACGAGATACAATCCGATCCGGGCACCTGCGACGGGAGTGCTCTCGCGTCGCAGCAGAATATGGCTCGATCGTTCGCCCCGTTGTCCGGAGCCGTAGATTGCCGTCTGTTCGTAGTGGACGTCGGCAAACGCACCCATCGCTGCGTGCCAACCGTCGTCCGGCACGCAGTCGATTTGGCATTCGTCCAAGGTTTCTCCTTGCGCGGCAAACATCATGCGAGTCACTTGACGACGACCGTGCCGATCATCCCCGCTTCCCGATGTCCCGGGATCAGGCATGAATATTCGAATTCTCCTGCTTTGGTGAATCTCCAGACGATTTCGCCCGTCTTCTTCGGCGCGAGGCGCTTGCCGTTCGGATCATCGTGTTCCATGTCGGGATTCTTCTTCATCGACTCGGCATGCTTGAGATTTTCGGCAGTGGTCGCGAGAATGAATTCGTGGTCGAGTTCGCCGTTGTTGCGCAGCATGAACTTGATCTGCTCGCCTTTTTTGACCTCGATCTTGTTCGGCGTGAACGTCATCTTGCCGTCGGCTTCGCCCATCGTCACTTGAACGATCCGTGCTGGTTTGCTCGCTTCGCCCGGCTCACCAGCCGAAAACGTGTCGTCCTGATGTCCGGCAGGCCCTGCCCCGGCCCATGCCGGCGCCGCCAAGAGCAGCGTTGCAAATAATGCGATGCCAGTTCGATGCAGTTCTTTCATGTCGCGTCTCCTTCGTTCGGTTGAAACATTCGGTCTGAACCTCGCGCTCACATCCCCTTCATCTTCATGCCTTTCATTCCCTTCATGCTTTTCATCTCCGTCGCCCCGCCCTTGTCTTTGCCGCCGTCCTGCCGGGCAGGCTCCGCAGATGGAGCATCGACCTCATAGGCGACGGTGCCCTGCGGATTTTTGTAGGGACCGGGGTCGCTGTAATCGTCGCGCGCCATGCCTTCGCGGATCTTCATCACCGTGAACATGCCACCCATCTCGATCGGCCCGAATTGTCCGGAGCCCGTCATCATCGGCAGCGTGTTGTCCGGCGCGGGCATTTCCATCTCGCCCATCGCCATGCCCGTCGAACCCATCACCATGGCGTCAGGTGCGAGCTTGCCGACCGCTTTGGCCAAATCCTTCTTCGAGACGCCAATCATGTTGCGCATATCGTGTCCCATGGCGTTCATGGTGTGATGCGACTTGTGGCAGTGAAACGCCCAGTCGCCGGGATTGTCGGCGACGACGTCGAACGCACGAACCGCGCCGACAGGTACGTCGGTCGTCGTCTCCGGCCATTGCGCGCTTTCAGGAACCCAGCCGCCGTCGGTGCAGCTGACGGCAAAGTGGTGGCCGTGCAGATGGATGGGATGGTTGGTCATAGTGAGATTGCCGATGCGGACACGAACCTTGTCGCCAAGACGGACCGGCAACGGATCGATCCCCGGAAACACCCGGCTGTTCCAGGTCCACATGTTGAAGTTGGTCATCTCGTTGACCTTCGGCAGATAGGTGCCGGGATCGATGTCGTAGGTGCTCATGATGAAGACGAAGTCGCGATCCACAGGACGGAACGCCGGGTCGCGCGGGTGCACGATGACCATGCCCATCATGCCCATCGCCATCTGCACCATCTCGTCGGAGTGCGGGTGATACATGAACGTGCCGCTGTTCTTCATCTCGAACTCGTAGACGAAGGTCTTGCCGGTCTTGATATGCGGCTGATTGAGACCGCCGACGCCGTCCATGCCGTTCGGCACGATCATGCCGTGCCAGTGCACAGTCGTATGCTCGGGCAGCTTGTTGGTGACGAAGATGCGGACCTTGTCGCCTTCGACGGCCTCGATCGTCGGGCCCGGCGCCTGGCCGTTGTAACCCCACAGATATGCCTTCATGCCGTCGGCGAACTCCCGCACCACGGGCTCCGCGACGAGATGGTATTCCTTCCAGTCGCCGTTCATCCGCCAGGGCAGCGACCAGCCGTTCAGCGTCACGACCGGTCGATAATCCGGACCGCTGGTCGGATGCAGCGGCGGCTGCATCGTCACCTTGTCCATGATCGGCGCTTCCGGAATGTTGGCCGCCTGGACACGACCGCTCACGGCGCTGGCGCTCATCAGCGCTGCGGTACCGAGAAATCCTCTTCGCGATAGCATGCTCGTCTCCATCAATGGCCGCCGCCACCGCCCGCTTGGGCGGTGGTCGTGGGGCGGGATTCCTTCTGAGTGTCTCCAGAGCCGCCACCGTTGATGGCGGTCTGCAGGTCGGATTGCGCCAACCAAAAGTCGCGTTTGGCTTGGATTCCGGCGCGCAGCGAGGCGATGCGTTGCCGTGCCTCGGTCAACAGGGCGAAGACGTCGACCTGCATGCTGCTGAACCGTAGTTGCATCTCCTCGGTGATAATTTTTCGGAGTGGCAGAACCTCGCGCTGGTACTGTCCGGCGATCTCGTAGGTCGAGCGGTAGACGCGGTAGGCATCCCTTGCCTCCGAACGCACGTTGACGGCCTTCTCCGTCAGCCGATTAAAGGCCTGGTTGTAGGTCTCGCTGGCCTGCCGGACCCGGACCTCACCGCCATCGAAGATCGGAATCTGGAATTGGATATCGAAGCCGCGCTCGCGAAACCGGGAGCCATCGGGATCCCTGGTGGTCTTCGCAATTCCCGCAACATCGAGCAGTGTGACGAAACGGCTGGCTTCCGTCAGATTGAGCGCCTTCGCGAGCGCAACGAGTTCGATCCGGGCAATCTGCAGGTCGATCCGATGCGTCACTGCATCGACCTCGATCAGAGGCAGCGCAGATGGGCGGCGCGGCGGCACCGGGAGTGCCTTCGGAAGCCGGAAGGCAAGGCCTCCGTCCCAAAGGCCCAGGAGTCGGGCGAGCCGCTCGCGCGAGCTGGTCGCCTCCTGACGCGTGGAAGCGAGATCCGCGGTCGTCTCTGCGTAGAACACCTGCTCGCGGGCTTGATCGAGTTTGTTGAGCGAACCGGTTTCGCCAAGCTTCGAAGCCAGCTTGGCGGTGGACTCCGCCGTCGATTTCGCGTCGGTCAACAAACCGACCAATTCATTGGCGGCAACCGCACGGTAATAGAATCGCCGAACATCGGACGCGAGCCGCAGCGTCTCCAGTGCGGCCCGTAGTTGCGCCTGCCGGAACCGTTGTCTTGCGATCTCCGAGCGGAACGGCAGCGTTGCCAGCGCGAGAATGTCGCCGACGACTTGACGCTCAATCTCGACCGTGCCGCCGCCCGCGATCCGCGAGATCGAGAAGGTCGGGTTCGGCGGCAGACTCTCCTGAACAAGGTCTGCTTCCGCCAGCGCCAATTCGTTGTAGGCCGCCTGCAGCCCACGATTGTTGAGCAGCGCGATCTGAACCGCGGTTTCGACGTTGAGCGTCCGGTGCAGCAGGCGCTTGACGCTGTCGTCCGCCCGTTGCGCGTCGTCCACCGAGCGGATCGCGATCACGTCCTTCTTGATCGTGTTGCTGGCGATGTCGGCCACGGCCGTCATGCCGCCATCAGGCGAAAACGTGGCGCAGCCGGAAAGCAAAAGCGAGATCGAGACTGCCAATATTGCACGATGTCTGCGAGCGACTGGGAGCGAACGGCGATGCCCGACGTAGTCGATGTTTGTCATGGGACGCTCCTATTGCCCGGACTTCGGCGTCGGAGTGACGCGTTGGTTCTGTTCCTTCCAACCGGACGGCACCGTCGGACGCAGGCTGCTGTAAGGCGCTATGCTCGACCGGTAGCCGACGCCTGCGACCTTCGCGCCGGGATCCGCGGGATCTTTGCCGACCAGCGGCGCAGTAGGCAGCACGCAGCCGCCGAGCATCATGGCCGCAAAGGCCAGTCCCGCGAATGCTCCAAACCTGATTTCGAATAGTCTGCCCACCACCGAACCAACGGCGGCGGAAGTCGCCCCAATCTGCGCTGACATAATACTTTCCTGAACTGACGATGAACTACAGGTGCGCGTACCCTGAACGGGCGCAGCACCGCGTCACACTTGGTCAGATCAGGAAATGGGGGGGCGATAGCGCTGTGGGGGCGCGTTGTCGGTCAGCTTCCGGTAGCTTTCGGCCTCGCGCACGGCCTTCGGCACCAATGGCTTTGCCACGTCGACGAGCGTCGCAGGAAGCGCGGTGACGCACATCAGGCCGCAGCATTTTCCGTCCGACGAATGCGGTGCCTTCGCGGGGCTAGAGCCGTCATTCAACGCGATCGGATTCGCGTGATGCTCCCCTGCGGCATGCGCATGGCTTTGGATGCCGGAGTGATCATGGAGATGTCCGTCCTTGTGGACATGCGGCACGATGCCTTCGTTGTGCACATGGACCACGCCGGGCCCTTGATCGTCGTCGGTCAGACAATAGGGTGTGGCATGACCGCCGGGCAACGCGAAGGAGATCGTCGGGGCCAGCACGCAAAACAGATAGGCTAGGGCAACCAGCCATCCTGCCCTCCTGCCCTCAACCGCTGCGTCCTGGTAAGGCCGACGAACATTCCGCGTCAATACTTTCGATTTACCCAGTTAGGATTCGGAAACATAGCCGCGAAAGCTCCGGCCGCCAAGACGGAACCGGACCGGATGATCATCGTTCCGCACGTCCTATGACGGCCATCAGTACCGCAATCTTCTAGCGCTGATTCGCCTTGTCGCCACTCGCGGTCGCATGTTCGACGCGGTGCGAGACGTGATCCTTGACCTCCTCCTCGACGCGCCGCAGTGCGGCCCGGACGGCGGATATCTGCGTCACGATGTCGATGCAGTACCGTTCCTCGTCGACCATCTTGGACAAGCCTCGCACTCGTCCCTCGATTGGGCTCAGGCGTTTTTGACAGGACGTCTTGATGTCTTTGCACATTTCCATATGCCCCTACAGGTATGGGTTGCGGCGAGACGTCATTTCTGTTCGGCTGGTTGCCGCACCAAGTTCGCGGCCACGCCGCAACAGTGTCTCGACAAGTCCGTGACCCTACGGTCGGCGGACGTTCCCGAGGGCACCATCTGCACCTGCCCGATGCATCCGAAGATCCGGCAGATAGGCCCGGGTAGCTGTCCCATCTGTGGAATGGCGCTGCAGCCGACATGACCCGTCTCCGCTGTGCGATTATCCCAGGCACTGACTGAGGCTAGATAGGTTCGCTACAAAATTGGAAGTGAGCCGGTCGGGCCATTTGCGCCTGGCCGAGTTGGGGCGTATCGGCGCGGCGTTGGGTCGCGCGCGTCGGTCGGGCTCCTCTTCAAAAGCTTCCGATCTTGCCCGTCGCCATCCATAGCGATGAGACTGGAGAAAACTACCTATGCGAGAAGCATCAGCTGCGCAGCGCGATTCTTGAAATGCCGGTAATTCATCGGTTTCGAGGTAGACCTGCGGCGGAAGTACGCGCTCGCGTAAATTCAAGATCGAAAGGTCCGGGCGAGAGGAAGCATCCGTTGCATGACCCGGTCTCTAATCAGAAACAGATGTATCAATACCGCCGCGACGTGAATTACGATAGTGATGAGCAAGCCCCATTCCGCGATTTGATGCCAACCGCCGATCACACGACCAACCGTAGCGTCGGAATTGGTCAGCATCGGTAGCGGCACCGCAAATAAAAACGAAATGTGCCAACCACGAAACGATGCGAAGAACCAACCCGTCAATGTGGTGATAAAAACCAGCGCATAGAGCAGCCAATGCGAACCTTCCGAGCCAAGGGGCACGAAGACATTGCAGCGAAGCTCAGCGACACACTTCTAACCCCGGACGTCCGCGCGGAGGAAGACAAAACCAGCAAGCGCATGTTCGTTCTGCAATACGTGCAGCCCGGTCTCGCAGGCCTTATGGATGGCTCGGTGTCGACACTTGCGCCGCTTTTTGCGGCGGCTTTCGCCACCCATCACAACTGGCAAACGTTTCTAGTAGGTCTGGCGGCGTCGATCGGAGCGGGTATCAGCATGGGCTTCGCCGAGGCGCTATCCGACGATGGCTCCTGCGGGCGCGGTCGTGTTCGTCGAACTTTGGGCTATAGCGTACGTGCGTGCGAAATACATGGATACGCCGTTCCTCCAGGCCGCTTTCCAGATCGTACTCGGAGGGACCATTGTCTTGGGTGTGGGTATCCTCATTGGTGGCGCCTGACCGGGAAGTCTCCGCGAGCAATTTGTTGCCTGCAGCATTGGCGAACGCGACGCCGATTAGCCAGGAATTCTTGGACTCGCACGCAGATCGCATCTCTCAACAACTCCGCATGCCTTGGGACTACGCGGGAGCCGGAATGGCCCGGTGGTCACCCGCTGGGTGGCGCCTTGATGAGGGGGGAATATTGGTTTGAGCCCGTTTCGTGGTCATGATGGTCCATGAGATCAAGGGCGATGCCGATGGACGCAACGACGTACGCCGTAACCCATACCCAGAGATTGCCCAGGACGAGCAAAGGCCTGAACATGCCAAGTCCCAGGCTTGCCGCCACGGCCATGGTCAGAATGAGCGGCGGCCACGGCACTGAATTTGGACTTTGATTTTCATCCACATTCATCCGGATTTCCTAGTTTGCTAACGGACTTGCGCCAGCATTCATGCGCATCACCGAACCACGACCTTCGAACCATCAGGCACGCGGCTATAAAGGTCTATGATGTCCTGGTTGACCATTCGAATGCAGCCCGACGAGACGGCTTTGCCGATGCTCGACGGCTCGGTCGTGCCGTGAATACGAAACAACGTGTCCTTGCCATTCTTGAAAAGATACAAGGCACGCGCGCCTAATGGATTTCGGGCACCCCCATCCATGCCCTTTTGCCAGGGTTTGTAGCGGGCGGGTTCGCGTTTGATCATGTCGCTGGTCGGTGTCCAGTGCGGCCATTTCTTTTTGTATTCGACCGTCGCGGTCCCGGTGAATTCCAGACCCGCTTTCCCGACGCCGACACCGTAGCGCAACGCTTTCCCATGTTCTTGCACCAGGTAAACGAAACGCTCATGCGGATCGACGACGATCGTTCCGACCGGCTCGCGGGTCGGAAAATCGACCACCTGCCGAAGATATTTGGGGTCGATGTCAGCGACATCGACGGCATCGACCTTATATGGCTCGTTGGTCGGCGCGGCGTAAGCCCGGGCAGCCATCGGATTCGCCTGAGTTGAGAATGCAACGGGAGCCGGCGTGGACGACGTTGTGGTACATCCAGCCAAAATCGCCATCCCGGCAAAAACCACAGCTGCGCTGCCGGCTCGTCGAAAGCGGGCAACGGAGTTCGTCTCAAACGGTGTCATTTATTTCATTGCCTGGCTACGCGCGTCGGCAACCGCACGCTTGAAACCGTCATAGGTCAGAGCTGACGTCACTTTGTAATGACCGATGAGATAAGCCGGCGTTCCCTGCAATCCCAGTGAGTCGGCCTGGGCAAGGTTGCGCCGGAGCAAGGCCGTGATCTCGTCACCGTGAGCCTTGAGATCCGCGTCGAGCTTGTCCATGTCGACACCCGATTTGCGAATCGCCGCGAGCATCTGGTCTTCAGGATTCTTGGTGCCGGAAATCGACATCAGCGCGGCATGAACCGCATCGTATTTGCCTTGATACTTTGCGGCCAGCGCCAACTGCGCGCCGTAGACGGACGCTTTGGTGAGGATTGGCCAGTCTTTGTAGACAAGGCGAATATGACCATCCTCTTTTACAACCTTCTCAAGGGCTGGCTCTGCCTTCTTGCAGAAGGGGCAATTGTAATCGAAGAATGTCACGACCGTCAGATCGCCTTTCGGATTTCCCGCAACGGGCGTCGCCGGATCATTTAGGATCGCCTCCGCAGACGTATCGGGATCCTGCGCGAACGCATTGGAAACGGCCATCGGCGTCAGCAGCGCCAACGACAGGATCGAGCGAATAGCAAAATTGTTTAGACGTGCGACGAGCATGATATCTCTCCTCAGTGAATTGACGTTTCAGGATGGTTGAAGCTGATTGAGCCGCTTCAGGAACGTGTCTGAATCGACGGGTCCGACGATTCTTGCAGCGGATATTTCCCTGCTGTCTCGCGCGTTCAGAAAAATAATTGTTGGGGGTCCGACAACGCCGAATCTCTTCATCAATGACCGGGTGTTTTCGTTGTAGTTGGTGGCGTCCGCACGGATCAGCGTGAAATCGCGCAAACGAGTTAAAACTGCCGCGTCTGAAAAGACGGTGCGATCCATGACCTTGCATTCGATGCACCAATCGGCCGAGAAATCGAGCACCACGGGCTTGCTGTCCTGGCGTGCTCTTGCAATCGCCTCATCGAGCGCCTGCGATGTGGTGACGGTTTCGAATTTGGCCGCATGAGCAGCGGTGAAAGGCGCGAATGCGGTAATTCCAGCGAGTTGTCCCAGCAAGCCGAACGAACCAGCGACGGCGGAAATCATCAGAAGCGCCCCGAAACCCAGCGATGTTATCCCTGTCACGACAGGCCACCTGCGCCATGCTTGCCCCCGGCTTCGCGCGCGAAGCTGCGGCACCGCCAGATAGACGCCGGCACCAGCGAGGCCCACGCCCCACAAAACCAAACCCATCCAGGTCGGAATAACGCGCGATATCACCCAGATCGCAACTCCGAGAAAAACGAAGCCGAATACGTGCTTCACCTGTGCCAGCCACGGACCGGACCGGGGCAGGATACTCGCGCCGAACGTGCCAAACGCCAGCAACGGCAAACCCATCCCGATGCCTAATGCGAACAGCGCCGACGCGCCACGCCAGGCGTTTCCGGTCTGAGCAACATAGACCAGCGCCGCCGCCAGTGGCGGCGTCACGCAAGGGCCTACGATCAATGCGGAGCCGAATCCCATCATCGCGGCCCCGCCAAGCGATCCGGCACGGCGGCTACCGGCGCCGACGATACGGCTCTGCCACGCTTGCGGAAGTTGCAGGTCGTAGAGACCGAACATGGAGAGCGCGAGCGCCACGAAAATTGCGCTCATCAGGCCGAGCGCGAGCGGCGTCTGTAGCGCAGCCTGCAGGTTCTGTCCGGACCAGGCGACGACCACTCCCAGAGATGCATAAGCAAGCGCCATCGCTACGACGTAGGCGCCTGACAGCACAAAGCCGCGTTGGGCCGTCAGCTTCTCGCCCGACTGCGCCAGCATCCCGGACAGGATCGGTATCATCGGAAATACGCAAGGCGTGAAGGCCAACAGCAAGCCAAACCCGACAAAGGCGGCAAGCATTGAAGTAAAACTTCCGCTAAGATCGGGCTTGTCCGGCTGTGTCCCTATTCCTTCGCCACGCGATTCGCTCGGCCGTCCCAAGGCCGGATCGGAAATCCAGTTGCTGCTCGACTGTGCCGCTGGCGCGGTCCGACCAGCCGGCTCGGCAACCGACAGCGTTTTCAAATCGATCGTTTTGGTCACCGGCGGATAGCAAATCCCCTGCTCGGCACACCCCTGAAAGGACACCACGACCTCGCTCCGGCCGGCCAGCGATTCCGCAGACACTGTGGCCTGCACCTGCCGGTGATAGATTTCCGTCTCTCCGAATGACGGGTCGTCTTTCATGGCTCCGGCAGGTGTACTTACTTCGACCGGGGCACCTTGCTGGCTCGTGACCTTGATCTTGTCGCGATAGAGGTAATTGCCTGGCGCTATCGCCCAGTTCAGGATCAAAGCACCGTGCGCGCCGTGCGCGACGTTTAGTTGAAAAACCTTGTCAGCCCCCGGCGGGCTCTGTGCTTGCGCGGATGCAGCCACGGAGGTGAACAGAAGAAAGCCGAAGAGTATCCGTAGACAGGCGTTTCGCATGACAATCCAAAAAAATAGGGTGGAGGCTGATTTCGCTGCCCTACCTTAAGGCAGCCTTAAGGCTCGCCTGCGACGTGCCGGTTTGGTGAAACGAGGACGTGATGCGAATTCTGGTTGTTGAGGATGATCCGATTCTGCTTGACGGTTTAAAAGCTGGCTTGAGCCTGGTGGGCGCCACCGTCGACGCGGTCACCTCGTGCGCGGACGGTCTGACCGCGCTGGCAACGGCATCATTTGATGCCGTTGTGCTGGACCTGATGCTGCCGGACGGTTCCGGACTCGATTTGCTGTCAAACATTCGCGCCGCGGGAAATACCACGCCCGTTCTTCTCCTGACCGCGCTTGACGAGGTCGCCGATCGGATCAAAGGGCTCGACGCTGGCGCCGACGATTACTTGGGAAAACCGTTCGATCTGGATGAACTGGCCGCGCGCGTGCGCGCCATCGTTCGGAGAAAAGCAGGCCGTGCCGCGCCGCATCTTGCGTACAACGGGATCACGCTTGATCCGGCGACACTCACCGCATCCGCGGCCGGAAAAACGATAAGCCTGTCTCGGCGCGAGTTTGCGCTTCTTTCCGCGTTAATGGAGCGGCCAGGAACGATCCGCTCGAAGAGCGATCTTGAAGAGCGACTGTACGGCTGGCAGGACGAGGTCGAAAGCAATGCCGTCGAAGTGCATATTCATAATCTTCGCAATAAAATTGGGCGCGATCTCATCGAGACCGTGCGTGGCATAGGATATCGAATGCGGGACGCCAGATCATGATTACCCGTTCCATGAGAGGTCGCCTCTTCATCGTACTAGCGGCCGCAACTGGGCTGATCTGGCTATGCGCAAGCGCATGGGTGTTTTTCCAGACCCGCAGCGAGGTCGAGCATGTGCTGGATACCCGGCTCCAGGAAGCGGCCCGCATGGTTAGCTCGCTGGCCATCAACGGCGCCGGGGTGGCATCAAGTACATCGCGACCCGGCGTGCAGCCGTTGCCCGAGGCTGCAAGCTACGAGCGACAGTTGTCGTGCCAGATCTGGTCGCTGGATGGTCGACTGGTTGCACGATCAAGCGGTGCACCCAACGACCGCCTCGGCAATGAGACGGATGGCTTCTCCGATCAGAACGTGGGCGGCGAGACATGGCGCGTCTATGCCATTTCCGATTCGGCCAAGGGTATCCGCGTGCTCGTCGGAGATCGGCTCGGACTGCGAGAGCGGCTTGTGAGCGACCTGATCAAAGGTCTGCTCTGGCCTGCGATGCTGATCGTTCCGTTGCTCGGATTTCTGATCTGGAACATTCTGGGACGGGGGCTGCGACCGCTTCAACTCATGGCGGCTGATTTGACGAATCGAAACGTCGACGACATGAGTCCCGTCGATGCAAGTCACGCACCTCCCGAGCTGGCTCCTCTCGCAAACTCCCTGAACAGCCTGTTTTCAAAGGTTGAAACTGCACGCCGCCATGAACGCGAGATAACAGCCTTTGCCGCTCATGAATTGCGCACGCCGCTTGCCGGATTAAAGACACAGGCGCAAGTCGCCATCGCAACGCTGGATCCTGAGGCGCGAGCAAGAGCACTTCGTCTCATTGTGATCTCGGTGGATCAAACCTCCAGACTGGTGCGTCAATTGCTGGCAGTCGCACGGATCGACGCACAGGATGACGTCCAACGGACCGATGACGTCAACCTCGGCCAAATTCTCGAGGAAATCATATCGACCGACCCCCTCGCCAACTCAGCCAAGGTCGTTTTGGATCCCGCACTTTACGAGATTGGTATCGCGACAAATCGCGATCTTCTGACGTTGGCACTGCGAAATCTTCATGAAAATGCAGTTCAGCATATCAATAACAACGGCAGCGTAGACTGGAGTGTTTCTTGCAGCAAAACTTGCGTCACAATTGTTGTCGATGACGACGGGCCCGGTATTCCTGACTCCGAACTGGGGCTTGTGACAACGCGGTTTTTTCGCGGCCGTCACAAAAGTCCTTACGGCAGCGGCTTGGGACTTTCGATCGTCCAGCTTGCGGCTGAAAAGCTTGACGCTTCGTTGGTCTTGAAGAACCAGAGCGATGGAAATGGTCTTCGCGTCACGCTGTCTCTGCCCAACGGATAGCAATCGCAGCATTTCTACCAGCCGGGATTGGTCACTCTGCGAAACGAGCGACCGCTCACTGATGCGACCGGCAAGATCCTGCTGACTGAATTTGCGTATGGCGGCAAGGTCATGCCGAGTGGCTTTATTAGGACCACAAGCACAGCGGCGGCGTATTCGGAATCTCTCACAAGGCGCGGAATTTTGTGAAGGCAAAACAGCCAAAAGCCTACGGACCGTTCCTGCTCCGTCTTTGAAACAAGAATTTGACGCCGACTACAACTCCCATCAAAGCCGCCATAACAAGTGCGTCCCTCCTAATGATAGCCCGAGAGAAGTGCCACTCGAAATGCGCGACGTAAGCAACGGCGTAGGCCAGTGCAGGCGCACTCGCCAGAGCTACAAACAAACTTATCAATTTGTGTGAATTGTCTGCCATATGCTACCTTAAATGTCGATGCCTGCTACGAACAAGCCGTCATAAGGTTTAATTTCAACTGTTATCCCGGAACGCTTATGGGTAGACTAACGGCGCAGCAATAACGCTGCGCCTACTTTCGCCCCGCCCACACGGCGGGGCTTTTTTTGGCTGCATCAAAAGGGCAATGATGCTGACCATTGCTGGGCCAAGCATTCTGGCCAGTGATTTCTGGTCAGGCATCTCGCACACCGGGCAAGTCGGCGACGGATGTTCACTGCATCGAGTGATTGTCATGCTGAATTGTTCTAACTTGGCGAGGTCGGCGCGTTGGTTTTGACACTGGCGAAGTGTGCGCAGGCATCGCTTTCACTTCCGTTCGCGCGAACCTCGACGAGGCGCCGCAACTATCCGCCGCGCACGATAGTGAAGCCTGATTCGTAGATCCTCATTGATCCCGTCGCACTAGCCTGCTGCGGCTTGATTGCTGACCTCGATTGTGAGGTGGGACAAATCGCCGAACTTGCTGAGGTTGCGGCGATAATATTCGGCACCGCGATGTTTCTCGGTCGCGACGGCGACGATTGCTCCGAGGTGCCCCGGTCCCAGCCGCCAGAGATGCAGGTCGGTCACCCGATCTCCATCGCTCTCGATCGTCTGCCTGACCTTTTCCGCCATGCGCGGATCCGGATTGCGGTCCAGCAGGATGCCGCCTGTGTCCCGCAACAGGCCGAACGACCAGTTTGCGATAACGAACGCGCCAATCAGACCGGCGAGCGGATCCATCCAGAGCCACCCAAAGGTGCGCGCGAGGAGAAGTCCGACAATCACCAGCACCGAAACCGCTGCATCGGCCGCGACGTGAACGATCGCGGCCCGCATATTGTTGTCACGATGATGGGCGCTCGCAGGCGCATCATGATCGTGTTCTTCGAAACTCTCTTCAAATTCCTTGAACTGATCGCCCTGCTTCAGGCGAACCTTGGCCACGAACTCATGAGGTTCCGGAATTTCGTCGATCGATTCCAGATATCCTCCACGATCCGCGAATGTGAATGTCTGTCTGCTGCCAGCAGGTCTTATAGTTTCAACGGTGACATGCGAGGCATGCAACTGCAAACCATCCGGAAGCTGCAATCGGAAACGCGGCGGCACGCCGTTTTCAAAAACCTCAAGTTCGATGACGCCGGCTCCTAGGTCGATCCGGCGGACATCCTCACCATGACCGTGTGGATGCTCGTGGCCATGTGAATGACCATGGCCATGACTGTGTCCGTGGTGACCGCCGGACAGCAGCCACGCACTTGCCAGGTTGACGCCAAGACCGAGCACGGCAATCGGAATAGCCTCGTTGAAACTGATGGCGACCGGGGACAGGAAACGCGATATCGCCTCATAACCGATCAGCAACGCGATCATCGCCAATATGATTGCGCTACTGTATCCGGCGAGATCCCCGAACTTTCCGGTGCCGAAGGTGAAATTCCTGTCGCCGGCATGTCGGCGCGCATATGTATAGGCCAACGCCGCCAACAGAAGCGCGCCGGCGTGCGTCGACATGTGCAGACCGTCGGCGATAAGAGCCAATGATCCGAACAGTGCGCCGCCGACGATCTCTGCGATCATCATGACGCCGCACAGCGCGATGACCGCCCAGGTCCGCCGCGCGGCCTTGTCGTGATCTTCTCCTAAAAATACGTGATTATGCGCGGCGAGAGGATCGAACGTTCGGTCGGCGTCCATGGCGTGTCCTTACTTCAGGTAGGTGTGAACGACTTCGATCAGTTGATCCGCCGCGTCCGAATTGAGCGCACCGGGGTTCTTCTGGGGGTCGACCAAATGGGTGCGGATATGATCCTAGACCACCTCGGCCATCAGCCCCGCGACACTCCCCCGGATGCCGGCGATCATGTGCATGATGCGTTCACACTCGGCTTCTTCGCTCAAGGCACGCTCGATGGCTTCGACTTGCCCGCGGATACGGCGGACGCGCGCAAGCAGCCTCTTCTTCTCTCGGATGGTATGGCTCATGCGACAATATAGCCGACCCCCCTATCCTTTTCAAGGATTGGCTTATCCCCCCGGGGAGGATATGTTCCGTGGATGGCAAAAATTCACGTTCACGAAACTCATTCCAATATCGTCAAGCGGCTCCGTCGCGCCGAGGGACATCTTCGCCGGGTCATCGGCATGTTCGACGAAGGTCGGTCATGCCTGGATCTGGCTCAGCAGCTTCACGCGGTCGAGAAGGCCGTCGGCGAGGCGAAGCGAACGCTGATCCATGACCACGTCGACCACTGCCTCGATCTCGCCGTGAGCGGACCCGGCAAATCGACAAGAACCGTCGTCGACGAGTTCAAAGCCATTTCCAAATATCTGTGACGGTGTCCGCGCTGGTCCACGTCGGAAGAGTATCATGATGAGTCGCTCGACGATCGTTGTGCTTGCGTTCGCGGCAGGAGCCGCGATTTTCGCGCTCGCGCCGGGGCTGTCGACGACCGTCCAACGGGCAGTCGGGATGGGACCGCAGACGAAGATAGCACTCTCGCCGAAGCCGTCGGCGCCTGAGCCGATCTCCGGCCTTCTTCCTATGAGTGATGAGCAGATCAAGCTCGCGCAGATCGATCTGGTCGATGTAGGACCGGCAGCAATCGCCAAGCGTCTCGTCGTTCCGGGTTCGGTTGTTCCCGACGCGGACCGGATCGCGCATGTCTCGGTCAAGCTGTCCGGGACGGTCGCGGAGCTGCGCAAGAATATCGGTGAAGATGTCGCAAAGGGCGAAGTAATCGCCGTCCTCGAGAGCCGCGAGGTCGCGGATGCCAAGAGTGAATATCTGGCAGCCGGACTTACAAACGATCTGCAACAGGATTTGTCCACGCGCGACAAGACACTCTGGGACAGCCGTGTAGGCACCGAACAGCAATACCTGCGGTCGCGCAACGCCGCGGCGCAAACCGAAATGCGGTTGAAAATCGCGCGGCAGAAACTACTCGCGCTGGGACTCGGCGAAGGGGAAATCACCGCGGTGCCCGGGGCTCCGGAAGCTTCGCTTCGACGCCAGGATGTACGCTCACCAATCTCCGGGCGTGTGGCCGAACGCAAGGTCGAGTTGGGAACGGCGGTCGGCCGGGACAGTCTGGAGACCGAATTGTTCGTCGTGGTCGACCTCAGCCGTGTCTGGGTGGAATTGTCTGTCGCCTCCTCCGACCTTCCTTCGATCAAGGAAGGCCAGCCGGTTCAAATTTCCGCGCGCGGTCTCACCGAGACAGCCATCGGCAAGGTCGTCTTCGTAAGCCCGCTGGTCGACAAGGATACGCGCACGGCGCGCGTCGTCGCCGAAATACAGAATCCCGACCGGATGTGGCGTCCGGGCTCGTTCGTCACGGCGGCGATCGCTCTCAACGAGCGGACCGTGCCCGTCGTGGTGCCGGCGACCGCAATTCAGAAGTTGGACGGCCAGCCGATCGTATTTGTCCGGACCAAAGGCGGTTTCGAGAAGCGCGACGTCGTGCTGGGCGAGAGGGAGGATCAATCCCTCGAGATCGTGTCCGGCCTGACGCCCGGCGAGTCCATCGCCGCGACGAATACGTTCCCGCTCAAGGCCGAGCTGTCGAAGCCGCGGGACGAGGACTGAGCGATGATCGAACGCATCATCGATTTTTCTGTTCGGCGCCGATGGCTCGTCTTGCTGATCACGCTGGCGGCAGTCGTGTCGGGCTTCTGGTCGCTGACCAAACTTCCGATCGATGCGGTTCCGGACGTCACCAACGTTCAGGTCCAGGTCAATGCAGTGGCCCCGGCGCTGACGCCGGTCGAAATCGAGAAGCAGGTCACCGTGGCACTGGAAACAGTGCTGGCCGGCACGCCCGGTTTGGAATCGACGCGGTCCTTTTCGCGAAACGGTTTTGCCCAGATCACGGCCGTGTTCGCCGACCGCACGAACATCTACTTCGCGCGCCAGCAGGTCTCGGAGCGTATCAACGAGGCCAAGGCCAATCTTCCGCCTGGCGTTGACATCAAGCTTGGGCCGATCTCGACGGGTTTGGGCGAGATCTACTGGTGGGCGGTCGAGTACGCCAAGCCTGGCGCAATTGTTCCGGTTCTCGACGGGCAGCCCGGATGGCAATCGGACGGAACCTACCTGACGCCCGAAGGTGAGCGCCTGACCGACGATTTTCAGCGGACGGTCTATCTGCGCACCGTGCAGGACTGGATCATCCGCCCGCAGATGAAGACCGTTCCGGGGGTGGCTGGCGCCGACGCCATCGGGGGATTCGTCAAGCAATTCCAGGTGCAGCCCGACCCGTCGCGGCTGATCAGCTTCGGACTGTCGCTTAACCAGCTAATCGCGGCCATCGAAGCAAATAACGTAAGCCGCGGCGCCAACTACATCGAGCAAAACGGCGAAGGGTACGTGGTCCGCGCCAGCGGGCGCGTCGAAAACATCGAGGACATCTCGCAAATCGTCGTGGCCACGCGGACCGGCGTCCCGGTCCGCGTCAAGGATGTCGCCGAGGTCGTGATTGGAAAGGAATTGCGGACCGGCAGTGCCAGCGTCAACGGCCGCGAGGTCGTCCTCGGAACGGCGCTCATGCTGATCGGCGGCAATAGCCGCACGGTTGCGGCTGCGGCCGATGCGAAGATCAAGCAGATCAGTCGCACCCTACCGCCCGGCATCTATGCCCACACCGTGCTCAACCGCACGCAATTGGTCGATGCCACGATCGAGACCGTCGCCACCAATCTGGCGGAAGGCGCTCTGCTCGTTATAGTCGTGCTGTTCCTCTTGTTGGGCAACCTGCGGGCCGCGGTAGTGACCGCGTGCGTCATTCCGGTCACCATGATGCTGACCGCAACTGGCATGCTGCAGGGCAGGATCAGCGCCAACCTTATGAGCCTGGGCGCGCTGGATTTCGGACTGATCGTGGACGGCGCGGTGATCATCGCAGAAAACAGTCTGCGCCACCTCGCCGAGCGTCAGCGCGAGTTCGGGCGAGCGCTGGCGTTGGACGAGCGGCTCCAGACCGTCAAGGAATCCGCCATCGAAATGATCCGGCCGACGGTCTACGGCCAACTCATCATCATTCTCGTCTACCTGCCGCTGCTGACGTTTACGGGCGTCGAGGGCAAGACGTTCGAGCCGATGGCGCTGACGGTCATCATCGCGCTCGTCGCGGCCTTCGTCGTCTCGCTGACGTTCGTCCCGGCCATGATTGCACTGGTCGTCACCACACCCGTGAACGAGCAAGAAAACGCCATCATCCGCACGCTGAAGGCCGGCTATGCGCCGCTGTTGACGCGGGTGATCGCGTCACCGCTCCCGGCGATCGGCGTTGCTTCGGTTTTGTTCATCGCGGCGGGTTTGCTGTTCACCAGGCTGGGACAGGAGTTTACGCCGACGCTGGATGAGAAGAACATCGTGATGGAGGTCAAGCGGATCCCGAGTACGTCGATAATCCAATCGCAGGCGATGCAACTCCAGATCGAGAGCGTCGTCAGCAAGTTTCCCGAGGTGGCGTTCGTATTCTCCCGCACCGGAACGCCGGACCTCGCCGCCGACCCGATGCCGCCGAACGCGTCCGACACCTACATCATCGTCAAGCCGCAGGCCGAGTGGCCGGATCCGTCGCTGACCAAGGACGATCTCATCAAGCAGATCGAAGCGGAAGCCTCGAAACTGCCGGGGAACAAACTCGGCTTCTCCCAGCCCATCGAAATGCGGTTCAATGAGCTGATCGCCGGCGTGCGCGAGGATCTGGCGGTCAAGGTGTTCGGCGATGATTTCGAGCAGATGCAGCGAACCGCGAGCAGCATCGCCAGTGTGCTGCGACACATCGACGGCGCCCAGAACGTCAAGGTGGAAGAGACCACCGGTCTTCCGTTCCTGGAGATCAAGATCGACAAAGCCGAAATCGCCCGCCGAGGACTGAGCCTGCTCGCGGTCCAGGATGTGATCGAGGCAGCGATCGGCGGCCGGGTCGCTGGACTGGTCTTCGAGGGGGATCGGCGTTTCCAGATCATCGTCCGGCTGAATGACGCGCTGCGCAACGACATCGCGGCGCTGGAAAACCTGCCGGTCCAACTGCCGCGACTGACTGCAAATGCCGCGGTGGCATCCGTCCCCCTTCGCGCTCTGGCGACATTCGAGCAAACCGAGGGCGCAAACCAGATCAGTCGTGAGAACGGCAAGCGGCGTGTCGTCGCGACGGCCGAAGTCCGTGGGCGGGATATCGGATCGTTGGTTGCCGAGGCGCAGGCGGTCGTCGGAGAGAAGGTCAAGCTGGCGCCCGGGACCTGGCTCTCCTGGGGTGGTCAATTCGAGAATTTCTCCATCGCCCGGCAGCGTCTGATGTTCGTGGTCCCCGGCTGTTTCCTCTTGATCTTCCTGCTGCTGTTCGGCGCCCTTGGCTCCGCACGCGACGCACTTCTGGTCTTCAGCGCGGTGCCCCTGGCGCTTACCGGCGGTATCGCTGCGCTGTGGCTGCGCGGCATGCCGTTTTCGATCTCGGCCGCCGTCGGCTTTATCGCACTTTCAGGCGTCGCCGTTTTGAACGGATTGGTGATGCTCAGCCAGATTCGAAGATTGGTTTCGGAAGGTGTCAGTACCGGCGCCGCCATCAGCCAAGGCGCTCTGACGCGCTTTCGTCCGGTCGTCATGACGGCATTGGTCGCATCGCTGGGTTTCGTGCCGATGGCTCTCGCGACGGGAACAGGGGCGGAAGTGCAGAAGCCGCTGGCGACCGTGGTGATCGGCGGCCTGCTGAGCGCGACGCTGCTGACCTTGTTGGTGTTGCCGGCGCTCTATTCCTACTTCGCATCTGCCGAAAGATCGGCAAAACCCACTAACGCGTTCATTCCGCGCCGTGCGGCCGAATAGAGATTGGGAGCCACGACATGTTGAAGGAAATTCAGGACTGGTTCGGTCTGTCGCCGCAGGAACAATCACTTGGTCTTGGTCACGGGCATGCCGGCGGCAAGGGTCACGGCCACACCCACGGCACGATAGATCCGACCATCGCGACGACGACGCGGGGCATCTGGGCCATCAAATGGTCGTTCGTCGTGTTGGCGATCACGTCCATCCTCCAGCTTGGAGTCGTCGCAATTTCTGGTAGCGTCGCGCTGCTCGCCGACACGATCCACAACGTCGGAGACGCGGTGACCGCAATTCCTCTCTGGATTGCCTTCATGTTGGCGCGCCGCAAGCCGAGCAAGACTTTTACCTATGGTCTGGGGCGCGTCGAGGATCTGGCGGGTGTGATCATTGTTGCGATCATCCTTTTCAGTGCCGTGTTCGCCGGCTATGAGGCGATCGACCGCCTGCTTCACCCGCAGCGTATCAATTTACTTGGCTGGGTGATGGCCGCCGGCATCATCGGATTCCTCGGAAATGAAGCGGTCGCAGTGTTCCGCATTCGGGTCGGCCGCGAGATCAACAGCGCCGCCCTTATCGCCGATGGCTACCATGCTCGCACCGATGGTTTCACAAGCCTTGCGGTTGTCCTGGGTGCGATCGGCGTATGGCTCGGATACCCATTGGCCGATCCAATTGTCGGTCTCCTCATCACCGTCGCCATCTTCGGCATCGTCTGGCAGTCGTCCAAGGCGGTGTTTGTCCGGATGCTCGACGGCGTCGATCCCGCAATCATCGACGAAATCAGGCACGCTGCCGTGCATGTCAAAGATGTCCGCCAGATTCTCGACGTCAAGGCACGCTGGATTGGGCATCGCTTGCTTGCCGACATCGGTGTTCAGGTCGCCCCTGACATGGCCGTGGCTGACGCCGACCGTTTGGCCGAAAGCCTCCGGCATGAGATGCTCGAACACATACCCGCGCTCAGCGTCGCTAACGTGCGTGTTTCCTCTCGAACCGGTGAAGACGCCGGGATTTCCGCCGGCCATCACGCTCCGGAGCCGTTCCAGGTTCGCAGCGAGTTGGCGGAGGGAAAGCTTGCAATCGCGGATACACCGGCGGGCGAGCGGATGCGACTCACGCTGAATCGTTTCGTCGACGAGCTGAGTGCGACCGTGATCATTGACCGCGCCGGACAGGCCGAGACGCTTGTGCTCTTCACCTCTTCGTCAAATCCTTCGATGCTCGAAAGCGCGTCGGCGCCCGCCGAGCCACATGAGTTTGACGCGCGGCTTATTTTGTCGGCGGACGGCAAAGAGGACATTCAGGAATTTCGTATGGAGGAGCCGGCGGGCCACGGTCATTGAAACTCCGAGCAGCCGCCCGCTATGCAACTTGGGTATCCGCCTAGCTAAGACGTCGGCTCAGGCCTCGCCATTCCGGTTGCTGAACCGAACGCCGAGTGTCGGGAATTCCGGACGGCGACGCCACCCAAGCGACGCGCCGGTTGCCGAGTGGTTGCGCACCGTGCAGCTAATCGCCCCTCCCCCGAAGGAAATCGTCGCGGCCTTCGGGATCCGGTGGCGCGGCGCCGATCTATTGTCGTCTTCCATCCACATCCTCCGCTTCCTCCGGCCGACCAACGCTCGCCTTCGGCTCAGTGCTTGTGTTCGCCCCTCTGCGCAGTCTGCATCCCGGCCCCGGCCTTCCCGCCTTTATCCGGTTTCTTATCGCCGCCCTTGTTCATCGACTCCATCTCTTCGTCCGGCGGTGCCCTCGCCACCATGTCCTTGTAGTGCTCTGCGGACAGGCCGGGCAGCTTGGTGACGAAAGCGACGATACTCCAGATGGCCGCATCATCGTGCCCGAGCCCCCAGGCCGGCATGCCACTCATCTTCAAGACATGCTTCGTGACCCAGAACGCCGTCTTTGGATCGATGCGCTGCTCCGTGAGATTCGGGGGCTTCAGGTAGAGGCCGGGCCGGATTTCAGAATCCGATTGCTCCGGCGCAAGATGGCAATTCATCCGCCTCGCCGTGATCAACCGCTATTCGATCCTGCTGTCGAGCGGGACGAGCTCGGGCAAGACCACGTTCGTGAATGCGATCCTCAAGGAAGTGCCGGTCGACGAGCGCATCATCACCATCGAGGATACGCGGGAGATCAACCCGGTCCAGAAGAACTACCTGCCGCTCATTGCCTTCAAGAGCGACCAAGGAGAGCGACAACATTTGCCGACATGGGTCGTCGACAGTTTCAATCAATATATCGCGCTCGAGCCGGAGACGCGCAACAGCGCCGTCTTCAATGTCAACATGGCGATGTCGCTCTGGAACAACGGGCTGATTTCAGCGGCAACGGAGACCTCAGACTTCGACATTCGCGAGCTACGCCGCCGGCCGATGACGATCTTCATCGGTTGCACCATCGCACAGTTATCGATCTTCCGACCGCTGATCCGCATCCTGTTTCAGCAGGTCCATGATCTGATGATGGTGAAGATCCCCCGCGAGGACGAGCCACACCAAGTGCTGCTGATGCTCGACGAGTTCTATCATGTCGGAAGGATGGACTCGCTGATCTCGAAGATCACGATCAGCGCCGGCTATGGCTTCCGCATGGCCATCATCATGCAGGACATTGCGCAGCTCGATGAGCTCTACGAACACGCGCATCACGACGGTGTCCGGTTCCCAGATCAAGCTGTTCATCCAGATCAACGACCTCGTGACGTCGGAGTTCGTGTCGGAGGTGCTGGGCGAGACAACGCAGGTCTACCAGACACCAATCCAGCGGCCCGGGCAGGGGATATTCGCGCCGCGCGTCTGGTCTCCCCACTACACGCCGCGGCCGCTGCGCAGCCCGCTCGAGCTGCGCGAGATGTCGGCACGGCGTTCAATCCTGCTGGTGAAAAACTCGCGATCGTTCGAACTGACCAAAATCCGACACTAGACGCCCACGCTGGCCGCAAAGAAGGACGACCGTCGCGCCGCCGTTGTCTCAACGGTGCGTCAAAACTCCTGTTATATTCATGGGAACGTCACGGCGCTTGGCACCGCGGGTCGCCATCCACGCCTGCGTGGAGCCGTGCGGCCACCGGGCGTTTCGAGAGGTCGTCAAGCTCAAGCGGTGCGTTGACTCACTCATTCTTTGCAGGTGCCCCGAGTGAGGAGCTCTGGCCAAGCACGACGCCATTCACCGATTGGCCATACATCGACATGGGTGAGTCGTGATACTTCTTGCGGGTTTCGGCAACCGAGCCCGAGAATCGCGGATCCTGAGGACGCTCCTGGCTATCGATAAAGGTCGCCACGTCCCAGGCTTCCTGATCGCTGAGCGTGTTGCCCTGGCTCAGCGGCATGTTCGCTTTGATAAAGCCGGCGGCATTCGTAATGGAGCTCATGCCGGCTCCCCAGTTGTACGAGCGCGCTCCCCATAGGGGCGGAAACACCACCGTGCCGTCGGACGAGTTTTGTCCCTGCCCCGTAACTCCATGGCAGACAGCGCATTTTTGCACATAGACCTGCTCCCCGTGACCATAGTCGAGCTTGGCAGGCTTCGGTAGTTTCGGATAACCGCGACCGGGCAAATCGACGCCGGTCGGCGCACCCTTCGCCAGGAAATAGGCATAGGTTTCGATGGCGACGAGAACGTTGTCGCCCAAGGGGGGCGCCTTCCCGTTCATGCTATAACGAAAGCAGCCCTGTACTCGCTGCTGAAATGTGTTCACATGACCGTTCTTGTCGCGGTACGCCGGATAGGCGACGTATGCGGCCCAGAGAGGCGCGGAGTTCGCGAGCCGGCCTCTGTCGATATGGCAGTTCGCGCACTGAAGCGCGTTACCGACGAATTCCTTGGCATTGTTCTGAGTATCATGGAAAATATCCGAGCCGAGCCTGACCATTTTGCCGAAATCGTCGTCGGGTATTTCGTCGTCGCGCGGAGGCGTGAAGACCTGCTTCGCCTGCGCGCCCTTGTCAGTCGCATTTGTGTCCTTCGTTGATGTCCCCGCGGTCTTCGGGTTTTCTGGCCGCGGAAGCGAATAGCCGACAAATCCGGCCAGCCCGAGAAAGAGCAAGCCCGCTGCCCAGGTTTGCGGGTTGGGTCGGCTTTCGCTCATGGCTTCGTTCCTTTCTGCCCTGCAGATGCCGAAGCGACTACTGGCAGGCTGGCATAGTATGCGCCGACCGCGGCCATCTGCGCTTCATCGAGCTTGCTCGCGATCCCCGTCATCAAATTCAACGGATCGTTGCCGCGCTTTCCTTCCTTCCACGCTTTCAGCTCTTTTACGATATATTCGGCGGATTGGGCGGCCAGCTTCGGAAACGAATCACCAGCACCTTGTCCGGCCCGGCCGTGACATTGCCCACAGCCCGGCAAGCCCTTGGACCAATCTCCTCGCAGCGCGAGAGCAGCACCTATGGCGAGGGTCTTGTCATCCGGCTTTTTCGGCTCCTGCACTTTGGGGGCCGACAATACGCCGTAAAAGGACGCCACCGCTCCGCGCTCGTCCGCGCCAAGCGCCTTGGCGATGGGGTGCATGGTTTCACTTTCGCGTTTTCTGTCGGCAAAATCGTTGAGCTGGCGCAGAAGATATCCGCTATCAAGTCCGGCAAGCCTCGGATAAGCGGCATCGAGCCGCCCCTCGCCTTGATTGCCATGGCAGGCGGAACAGGCAGGCGCCCCCTTATCGTTGCCATTCGCTGCTATGCCGCTGCCGTCCGCCGCAATCGCGGTCGCGATGAACAGTCTTGCCAGCAAGATCATGAAACAGCCAGCCGAGACTAGCGCGAGAAGGTTGACAGACGTCGTCGACCGAGCAGGCAAGTTCTCGGGAGCTTCCGCGCGTTCCGCTGCCCTTTGATCCCCGGATGGTGGTAGCGACTGGAATGCCAAAATGTATGTCCCGTAAGTCCTGCGATTTCATCACACAGGAATAAACCGCCCCAGACCCTCGTTCGGATGAGTTGATTGCCTCCGAAAATAGTCTTGTAGTGCATTGATCGCCTTGACCGGCAAGTCTTGCCGATTCCGACCAAATTTCTGAGGCACACCTTGGGCGGTCACGAAGGCTGCTTTGTAGCTGTGGTCCGCCGCTAGGGCCGCGTCTACCGTAAAGATGTGCTCGATTCGATGGCCCGGAGGATTTTCAAGCTTGCCGTAGATGGTCAATCCCCTGAAGCGCTTGAGGTAGCCGCCCATCTGCCCGAAAGGATCGGCTGAAAATGTCCGCTCTAGGCTCTCCTCCATCATCTCTTGGATTTCCACGCCGGTAAGGTCTACGGTCGAGATCGGCGGATTGCTCGGAATGATATTCCAGAGATCGTTCATGGTAACCGGGCCTGGTGGGACCGGTGCACCATATCGCCAACCATTTGAAAATGCGATATCCGTTCCCCCGGCTTTCGCAGCGGCCGCAAGGAGCACATCGTCCATCGACGCGGAAAGGATCGTGTCGCGGTGCAATCCGATAGGTGTATTGCCGACAATCTCTGCCAACATGGCGCGATGGGGACTCATTACTTCGTCAACAAGGCGCTGCATCACCGGGTCCGGCTCTATAGCATCGCTGACGGAAATAAGCTGATGCTGTACATCAGAAATCCTTCCGTCGGTTACGTTCAGGTCCAGCCGTCCAACAAAGGATCCATGGCAACCGGACTGAATGATGAGTGTGTTCCCGATCCGGGCGGGGCGTTCGAGCCGGTTGTGCGTGTGACCGCTGACGAGGATGTCGATGCCCTTAACGGAGGCCGCGAGTTTGACATCTTGAGGAAAACCCAAATGCGACAATACGACAATCAGGTCGACTCTCTCGGCGCACTTTAGCCGATTGATCTCTGCAGGTAGCTCATCTAGACCCAAGGTGAAGCGGAGGCCCTCGCTGAAATGTGGCGGCATGCTTTTGTCAAGGATTGTGGCTGCGATTCCGATCACGCCGACGCGCAGTCCGGCGCACTCGAGAGCCACGGATGCGGGAAAAGCTCGATCACCGGTCGCCTTGTCGTAGCAGTTGATGGCGAGCATCGGGTGGTCAAGCCGATCGACCACCTTGCGGAAGTGCGCGGGGCCCCAGGCAAACTCCCAATGCGCCGTCATAGCGTCGAGTTTCAGCGCGTTGACGAGCGGGATCAAAGCTTCACCGCGACTTACGGCGGCGGGGTATGTCCCATGAAACGTATCACCATTGTCGAGAACCAAGACATTGCCAGGATTTTCACGACGCGCGGAATTTAACAGCGAAGCGATTCGCGCGTATCCTCCGAGCGTGGGGTAAGACGCTTTGCTTCCGCTCCAGACAAGCTCTGGATGGGGTTCCAGGTAGCCATGTGTGTCGTTGATCTGAATAACTGTCAGATTGCAGGATTGTGTCATTCGACCTCCGCTACGCTGGCGGAGCTTGCTTGGCTCCAATGTCTGCAATTACTTCCTGCAGCGCAGCGCGGACGCTTGCTGCAATTCCAGCGAGCTTGGGGTTCTCGATTGCTTGCATAGACGCTACCGGATCCACAGCTGAAATTTCAGTACGACCCGAATCACGCTCTTGCAGGACAACATTGCAAGGAAGCATGGTGCCTATTTTATCCTCAGCCTGGAGCGCTTGGTACGCCATTTTTGGGTTGCAAGCGCCTAGGATACGGTAAGGATGAAAGTCCACATCCAGCTTCTTCTTTAATGTTTGCTGCACATCAATCTCGGTGAGCACACCAAAACCATGTTTCTTCAAGGCTTCGGTAGTCGCAGAAACGGCGGCTTCCATCGGCAAATCGACAGTCTTAGAAAAATGGTAGCTCATGAGCGTTTCTCCAGGCGCGGTAAAATATGCGGGGTTAGCTTCGCTGTTAACGCCGTTCGACAGCTAAGGTTCACTGACATCGCGAATGGCTCGGGTCGAACGACAGCACGCCTACCACTAGCCGCGTTCAGTCGGCGGCAGCAGCACCGGCCGTCGCGGTGACTCCAGCCGCGACCGAGAGCTATTTCCTAGCTCGCCTTCGCACGATTCGTAGCACTCCCGTCCACAGTAGGTTCAACGGCTAAAGCTAACGCGCGGTCGATTGCAATCGCACCCGATCCGTTAAAGGCGAAATGAATCAACGCGCCAAGGATAGCTATATTCGTGAACAACGGCCCGGCGTGGCCGGGAGCCACGTGCAGCGTAATCGTAATCGGCACCAGAGTCATGAAAAGCGCGACGGACGACAGCCGGGTCATAAAACCGATAGCAAGCGCGACCCCGGCCGGAACGAAAATAGCTCCGGAAACCCAGAGCAAAACAGATGGATTGCCGATCGTGTTGATTGTATTTGCCCACGGCGATTCAGCTATCCGCTCAAGCATCTGACGATGCTCCACGAAATGTCCGAGCCCGCCAACGATGAAAATGAGGCTGAGGCAACCGCGAAAAATGAGGTCCGAGAAGCTTGAGTTTGTTTTCGAGAACCGCTGTAATTGCGCAATAAATGTCACTCTTCAATCTTTGAGATGAACGGCCCAGGCGCACGCCAATTAACGCTCTCGTTTATCGGCCAGAGGACAGGTACTTGGCGAGCGCTGCACCTGCCAACACCAGCACCACGATGACGACAATCCATGTGAGGCCCATGCCAAACATCATTCCTCCGCCTGCACCGTCCATCATTGTCTTGGGTCCTTCTGTTTAGATTGCACTAGTACGTCACGATCCGACTCACGCCGCGCTTTCGGTTTCGCCGCCCGCCTTTTGCATCGCCGGGAATCCACCGGCTACATGCGAGACGTTGGCGATACCGATGCTCTTGAGCGTCTTCGCAGCCAGCGCTGATCGGTTGCCGGAAGCACAATAGAGCACCAGCCGCTTGCCGCTGCTCAACGGCTTGACATGGGTTGGGCTGTTGGGGTCGGCATGGAATTCTAGGAATCCGCGTGAGGCATGCACCGATCCCTTGAGAACGCCAGTCTTGCGTCGCTCGTTGGTTTCCCGGACATCGACGAATACCACATTCGGGTCGTCCATCAGTTTCACGGCGGCGTCCGCCGAAAGCGTCTCGACCTCCGCCGTGGCCTCGGCGACGAGTTCTTTTGCGCTCTTAATGTTCATGGAGGTCTCCTTCATTCCAGGGCGCGCTTTCGAGCGCCCCAAGGGGGATTTTGAGATAACGCCGGCCGTTCGACTCTGGATCGGGCAGCCGACCGCCTCGAATGTTCACTTGCAGGGATTGCAATATCAGTTTCGGCATAGGCAGTTTCTTGTCACGAGTCTGCCGAAGCGCCACGAACTCAGCTTCGGTCTTCGCCTCTCTAAGATGAATGTTTTCGGATTTCTGCTGTCCCACCGTACTTTCCCAGGCGGGCTGGCGCCCGCCTGGCATGTAGTCGTGTCCGGTGAAAACCTTGGTGTCCTCTGGCAACGCAAGAATCCTATGGATACTTCTCCAAAGTGCGTGCGCATCCCCACCCGGAAAATCGGCGCGTGCCGTTCCGAAGTCTGGTTGGAACAGGGTGTCATGAACGAAGATTGCATCTCCGACACCGTAGGCGATCGAGGCAAGCGTATGCCCCGGCGTAAACATCACCTCGACATCACAACTGCCGATTTTGAACCGCTCGCCGTCGACGAACAGCTTGTCCCATTGCGAGCCGTCGGTCGGGAAGGTGTCGGAGTAATTGTAGATTTCTTTCCAGAGCTTCTGCACTTCGACGACCTTTTCGCCGATCGCGGTCTGGACGCCCGTTTTGCCCCTGAGATAGGCCGCTGCCGAGAAATGGTCGGCATGCGGATGCGTGTCGAGAATCCATTCGAGCGTGTAGCCCTCGTTCCGCACATGATCGAGTAGCTCATCGGTCGACCACGTAGCTGTTGAACCGGACTTTTCATCAAAATCGAGAACAGGGTCGATGATGGCGCAGTGCCGGGTCTCGGGATCCGCGACAACATACTGCACACTGAAGGTGCGTTTGTCGAAGAACCCCTTGACGATTGGACGCCCCTGCAACGCTGACTTCACCATGCAACCGTCCTTTCCTGGAGATAAGAGATGTTCAAGCCGCGAACAGCGTCACCGTTCCGCGCGCGACGACGTAGAGGCCGACCAGAATAACCAGGCCAGCGAACGTCAGATTGAGTGACCGCTTCCTTGCTGCGAGCGCTTTTCCGAACGCCACACCGGCGACGCCGCCAACCAGGCCGCCGAGAACGAACAGGCTGGCAATCGGCCAGTCGATCATTCCGGAGATTGCATAGCTCGCTGCAGTTGCTGCCCCGAATGCTGCGACGGCAACGAGAGAGGTGCCGATCGCCATCGTCAGGGGCATCCCGGTCGCAAGCATGAGGCCGGGCACGATCAGGAAACCGCCTCCAATTCCGAAGAAACCCGACAACAGTCCGACCGCAAAACCGATGCCCAGCAGCAGCGGTAAAAGCTCGCGTGCCGTTGTCATCGACAATCGCACCTCCCGATTCCCCGCCGTACTGCGGCTGCGCAGCATGGTGATTCCCACGATGATCATCAGCGCGCCGAACAGGACCAGGAGTTTCTGCCCATCGAGCGCTTTGGCCACCGTAGAGCCCGCAACCGCCCCGAACACGCCGGCTGACGCAAAGACGGCCGCACAGCGCCACTTCACATTTCCGGCGCGGGCATGGCTCACCACGTTGCCGAGTGCGCTCAGTGAGACCGCAATAGCACTTGTGCCGATAGCGACATGTGGCGACGTGACCCCGACAGCGTAAACCAGAAGAGGAACTGCGAGGATAGAACCGCCGCCTCCGACAAGGCCGAGCACCAGACCAACAATTCCGCCCGAAATCGTTGTCGAAATGCCGACGGGAAAGTCCATCATGGCTCAGCAACGCTCCCTGTTACGCCTGAGCCATTCGATTCCACGGAGCAAACGCGAGAATTCGGGCCATAACGCAGGTGCCGGTGCTCCCTGCGAAGATCAGACCGGCGCCGACGAATCCCGATAGGGCGTAGAACCCCGGATGCAGCAGCGCGCCCAAACCAACGCCAAGAACCACGAGACTGCCTGCCGCGATCTGCACCTGCCGCATTATTTCGATCGGCCGGCGGGTATCCTTGAGAACCGGCAGCCCGGCCGCTTTCCAGGCGTTCAGTCCGCCACGTAGAATGTGTGCGTCGCCGCCGGCAGCGACCGCGAGCTTTTCCGCCGCTGCACCGGTTCGGCTTCCTGACCGGCAGTGAAAGATCAGCAGCTGCGCCTCGTGCCGATCCAGCGGAGCGGTAAGGCGGGACAATGGAACAGGCTTGGCATTTGGGATACGCTCGCGCGCATGTTCGTCCGGTTCGCGCACGTCGATGAGCAAGGCCCCCTCTTCATTGATCAAGCGCAATGCTTCCTGTGGATCATGATGTGTGGTCATTTGCGTTTTCCTGATTTTCTGACCGGCTTACAAAACAGCCGATGAAGCGTTGCAAAAAGCTCTTCAATCCGCCCGTCCGCGATTCGGTACCAAACCGTGTGGGAATCTCGTCGAAACGTGACGATTCCCTCGTCGCGCATTTTCGCAAGATGTTGAGACAGCGCGGATTGGCTAATGCCGACTGCATCGACGAGGGAACCCACGGTCGCTTCGCCGTATTCGACCAGCTGGCAAAGAATCATCAACCGACGCTCATTCGCGAGCGCGCGGAGAATGCCCGCCACTTCCATGGCGCTTTTCTCAAAGTCCGCGAGATTCAGCATAGTCGTCACTTTGTCACTTGCATTGCATTAGTAATTGCTAATTTAGTGTGTTATGATATTAATTCAAGAGGCCTCGTGCAGATGCCAGTCCGGATACTCTATTCGCGTCACGGAAGGTGGCCGAAACAGGCCTTAAATGCGCGTTAGCCGCAAAGGGACGCCTGGTCGATATCTCGGATGACCGTTGGGTTCTTCTCCCGCGATTGAGCCCAGGGTTCTGATATAATATTAGATATTGCTAATTTTTTCGGCCGCCATATCTGTTTCTCATCAGCACGTGGGCGTTCGAATGACATCCATTGAACCGCAGGCGTACCGATGAAATTCAACCGCCGATCCTTTCTTGCCGGTGCTGGGGTTATCGGCGCAGGCGCCTTCACGTCCTATTATGCCGATTGGACCGCGGCGGATGCGGCAGCGGAACGGCAGCCCCTGCGGATGCCTCCACTTATTGACGCGCGGAAAGAAGGCAACGCGGTTGCGCTACGCGTGCAAGCGGGCACGACTGAATTCTTTCCGGGACGAGCGAGCGCTAGTCTCGGGTACAGTGGGAGCTACCTTGGTCCTTCAATCCGTGTCTATCAGGGGGACGACGTTGAGATTGCCGTGACCAACACGCTGAACGAAGACACCACGGTTCATTGGCACGGCCTTCTCATTCCAGCCGAACTCGATGGCGGACCCCACCGGATCATCACCGCTGGTAACGTCTGGCGTCCGGTGCTGCCTATTCGCCAGCCAGCCGCCACGCTGTTCTATCATTCCCACGTTCACGGGCGGACTGGAGTGCAGGTGTATTCCGGGCTGGCAGGCTTGCTGCTTGTTACCGATGAGGCCGAGCGGGCTCTTGCTTTACCCTCTGAGTACGGTGTCGATGACCTTCCCGTGGTCATTCAAGACAGGCAGTTCGAGGACGGGCTAATGGTGGTCCCGCAAGGAATGATGACGATGATGCAGGGACGTCGTGGCAATACCATCTTGTCCAATGGCACCCCGAACGCCACGGCGCGTGTTCCAAATCGATTGGTGCGTCTGCGGCTCGTAAATGGGTCTAATGCCAGAATCTATGACCTTTCGTTCAGCGACAATCGAACGTTTCACTGGATCGCAAGCGAGGGCGGTCTTCTCGATCGCCCCATCAGCGTCAGCTCGCTCACACTTGCGCCGGGCGAGCGCGCCGAGGTGTTGGTGGACTTTTCGAATGGCCAAGCCGTGTCCCTCAAGACGGCTCCGGACACCAACATGCCGATGATGATGGGACCGCTGGCAAAAGCACGCAATTTCGCGAAGGAAATTCTTGGCGGTCAGGGCGAGACAGTATTGCAGTTTGACCCCGTTGGAGGCCATGGCGCGCCTAGCAAGATTCCAGAGCGCGTTGTGGAACGGCCGCGTGCGGATCCGTCGAAAGCCAACACACGACGCCGATTTGTTCTGAATATGGGGATGGGTGGAATGGGCATGGGGGGTATGATGGGCGGAGGGACGGACTCGGGTGGCGGCATGGTCATCAACGGCCGTCCGTTCGATATGAACCGCATCGACGAAAAAGTCCGGCTGGGTGATACTGAAATCTGGGAAGTATCGGGAGAGATGATGTTCCACCCCTTCCATATTCACGGAGTGCAGTTCGAGGTCCTTAGTCGCAACGGCGGCAAGCCGATTCTTCGCGACGCCGGTACTCGTGACACCGTAGTCATTAGAGAGCCGGTGGAATTGCTCGTGCATTTCAATCAGCCTGCCGAAATAGCGCCATTTATGTATCACTGTCATATCCTGGAGCACGAGGACAACGGCATGATGGGACAGTTTCGCACAATCTGACATCGATCGAATAGCTGCACCGCCGTTCCATTCGATCCCTCTTTCCAGCCATGCGACCCCGTGCCTGCATGCTCATTGGCGGGGAGTGCATAGAAGCCCTTACCCGCCAAGATGGAACTTGCATCGCCGCTCATCGTTCCGTCCGGCCAATGACGGCCATCAATTCGGCGACCTTCTTTCGCTGGTCTACTTTGTCGCCACTCGCGATGGCGTGTTCGACCCAGTGGGAGACATGGTCTTTCAGGACTTCTTCCTCGACCCGCCGCAGCGCGGCACGGACCGCTGAAATCTGCGTGACGATGTCGATGCAGTAACGCTCCTCCTCCACCATCCTGGAAAGGCCGCGCACCTAGCCTTCGATCCGGCTGAGGTGTTTTTGACAGGGCTGGTCCGACAGGGCAAGCTGCTCGATTACGTTTATGTTCCCACCTCTATTCGGCTCTCGCCTGGATGCCTGCCAGCCCTCTACGGCAGCAGCAGTATGCAGGCGACGATAAACGCCGCGAGAATTGCCGAGATAGAAGCGGCTAAAGGCCATGCCGCCGTCAGCAAGCGGCTTATCGAGCAGGTCGCCCACGGTGGCTCCCAGTGGCCGCGTAAGGATGAACGCACTCCAGAACAGCAGGGTGCGTGATACATTTGTATAGAAATAAGCTCCAGCAATCACGACAAGACCGGCACCGAATACGAGCGCACCCCTTTCATAACCGAGCCCGGTCGTGTCAGCCATCCAATCACCGAGCGCCGTACCCAGGTTTGAGAAAACAGAATAGCGCCCCAGTAGAACATCTCGATCTTCGGCGAAATTCACGGTGTCGACGGATACCGAGCCGGCCGACCAATACCAAACGCCTAGGGCTGCCATGAGGAACAGGAAAAGGATCGATGCGCCGCCGGCATAACCGATGCCGAGCGATCGGTCCGCAAAATCGGCCATGGTGGACCCCGCGGTCGTGGTTGCAACGATTACGCCAATAAAGGAACGGGTGGAATTTCTTCGCGGATACCTGTGCGGCGATGGCTGCAACGAAGATGCTGATAAAAATCGCGCTGCCGATTGCGTAGCCAAGATGCATCGACATTAAGACGGCATCACCGGCAGTTTCGCCGAGCGTCGTGGCGGCGACCTTGATGATCCAAAAACCCAAAGTGACTACCGGAACTTTGCTTGCATGAAGATCGATAACACTGACTGTTTTGCGAGGAGCTTCCATTATTTGATCAACCTTGTCGTTAATCCGGGAACCGTAGGCCAAATTTTGTCGCACCTATTCCGCTGCGCAACGAGACTAACCGAAGCGCGAACGTCTGGCTGCAAGTGCCTGAGAACAGTTAGCCCGACAGAGTTAGGAGCGAATTAGCCCGCCGCCTTGACAGGAGCCCGAAGTGATCATGACCCGGGAAGCATTCGCTGCATGATCCGGTCGCGCAAGACGAAGACATGTATGAGGGCTGCAATAACGTGAATGCCGATGGCGATGAGCAGTCCCCATTCGGCTGTTTGATGCCAGCCACCGATCAGGCGGCCAGCGACGGATTCGGGAGCGGTCAGCATCGGCAGCGGCACAGCGAAAAAGAATGATATCTGCCAGCCCCTAAACGATGCAAAGAACCAGCCTGTCACGGTGGTTGTAAAGACCAATCCATAGAGAAGCCAATGAACGTTCTCTGACATGAGACGCTGCCAGCGCGGCAGCGTATCCGCCGGTGCGACAGGGTGGAACAGACGCCATACAAAGCGCAAGACGATCAGCATCAGGATGATAAGCCCGATCGAGATGTGCAAAGTCATGGCTTTTCCGGGCGTCGCGCCCCGCCGAATGTCGGGCATCAGCCAACCGATCGGGAACTGGACCAGGAGGAGCGCCACGATCATCCAATGGAAGACCTTGGCGGTATTTCCGTAGCTGAGTTGTTTTGTCATTCGGCAATCTAAGTCTCAATGAGAAGGAATGGATCGCAGTCTCAGTCTGCCTTCTTCTCGGCCTTCTCCGCCGCTTCGACGATATCCCCGTCGGTGAACAGAATGCCCTTGAGAATCTCTCGCCACTCCTTCTTGCGTCGAAGTAGAAATTCCAGGTCCATGCCGAAATGCTTGAACTCCTCCTTTTGGGCATTTTCCATGATCGCGCGAGCTTCCTTGTCCTTCTCCAGTGAAATTCGCTGCTCATACCAGCCGATTGCCTCGGCTTCTTCGACAAGCCCGGTGATCATCCGCGCAAAGGTGCGTGTCTCCGAAGAGAGTTCTGCAGCAGGCTCATGATACTGTTCGGTGGCCATACTCGGTTCCTATGATCGTTGGTTGAGAGAGTCCATTTTTGGCCGCACTACGGGTTACATCGGTTTATGCAGCTCCGCGAAGACGGGGTGCCGTAACGACAAAAAGAAGGATTGATCGCGGCGCCGCTCCCCCCTATACACGATTTAGAATCATTCTAAACAAAATAATGGGTGCGTCGTGAAAAAATTTGCCGATCTGTCTGAGCGCGAAGTTTTGGCTGTTGCCATTTCCGGCGAAGAAGAAGACAGCCGCATTTATATGAGCTTCGCCGAAGATCTCAGCGAGCGCTATCCGGAGTCTGCCAAACTGTTCGAGGGGATGGCAGAGGAGGAAAAGGGCCATCGTCATCTCCTGCTCGAAATGTACGAAAAGAGCTTTGGTCCGAATCTGCCCCCTATTCGGCGCACCGACGTGAAAGGCTTCCTGAGACGCCGTCCGGTTTGGTTGACGAAGAACTTGTCGCTCGACGTCGTCCGCAAGGAGGCGGAGATCATGGAGTTCGAAGCGCAGCGCTTCTATTCCAAGGCAGCGGAGCAGGCTACCAACGTGGGAGTCCGAAAGCTCTTGGGGGACCTGGCGGAAATCGAGAAAAGCCACGAAAGCCTGGCGGCAAAGCTTACCGACAAGATTCTCACGCCGAATGTCCGCGAGGAGGAGGACAGGACACGCAAACGCATGTTCGTCCTTCAATATGTGCAGCCCGGCCTCGCCGGTCTGATGGATGGTTCGGTCTCAACTTTGGCGCCGCTTTTCGCTGCAGCCTTCGCCACCCATCACAACTGGCAGACGTTCCTGGTAGGTTTGGCGGCATCAATCGGAGCCGGTATCAGCATGGGCTTTGCGGAAGCGCTGTCGGACGACGGCTCATTGACCGGGCGCGGCTCGCCATGGTTGCGCGGGGGGATCTGCGGGCTAATGACGACGCTGGGAGGACTGGGTCACACGATCCCCTATCTCGTTCCCGACTCCTGGCAGAACGCGTTTTGGATCGCAACCGCCATCGCCGGTGTCGTCGTATTCTTCGAGCTTTGGGCGATCGCATACATCCGGGCCCGATACATGGACACGCCGTTCCTCCAAGCCGTTTTCCAGATTGTGCTCGGAGGCGCGATTGTGCTTGCGGTCGGCATTCTTATCGGAGCCGCCTAGTGTCGGCGTGAAGTGAGCATACCCGACCACCCTCGTCAGCACGGGTGAAGACGCTCGGGCGATAGCCGCCGCGGCATTTAAGCGGCGATCAAGGACGGAAATCGTCCAAGGCCTGGTTGCGGGTGCCGTGTGACACAGGGTTTGTTCGCGAGATTGGTCGCGGACGCATCTCCAGCTGAACTGCGCGTCACAGCGTTCGGCTACTTCTATCGGCCGGGCTCTCGATGGCCGTCGCCGGTGTTGTCGCGGGACCGTTGTGGGATATTCATGGTCAGCCGCCAGTTTTCTGGCCGGGGCATTCTTCATTCTCTTTAGTAGGTCTGTTTATGATGCGTGGCGCGCTTAATAATGCGCCGGCGGAGTGACCCATCCCGACGGAACGAGGCCCAACCGTCGCTCATGCGGCTCGACTGCGCCGATTGCAAGATATTTGATTGACAGCAATCAGACGCCTCTAATCGCTATCGACGGTTTGTCGTTTGACGGAAGCAGCATATGCGAATTCTGCTAATTGAGGACGACCCGATGATCGGCAAAAGCCTGGTCCGTGCGTTGCGCGATCAAGGCATGTCCGTTGATTGGACAACGAGCGGCATTGAGGGCGAAGAAGTATTGGCCGTCGGAGGCCACGCGCTGGTGCTGCTGGATCTGGGGCTGCCTGGCAAATCAGGACTGGATGTTCTCAGGACCGCGCGAGCGGCCGGAAACAAAATTCCTGTCGTCGTGCTGACGGCTCGCGACGACCTGGACAACAGGATCGCTGGTCTGGACCTGGGAGCCGACGACTATATCACCAAACCATTTGAAGTACGCGAACTCGTCGCACGCATGCGCGCCGTCATGGGAAGGCAAAGCGGTTCCGCCAGATCGGTGCTCGAAGCAGGTGGGATTACATTAGATATGGAGACTCATGAAGTGGCCTTCCGAGGCAACCACGTCCTGCTTCCCGCTCGCGAGTTCGCGCTGATGCGAGCTCTGATGGACAGACCCGGCGCTATCCTGTCTCGCGAACAGATCGAGAAGCGGCTCTACGGCTGGGGCGAGGAAGCGGAAAGCAATGCGGTCGATGTCTTGATCCACTCGGTCCGCAAAAAGTTTGACAAAGACATCATCCAGAATGTCCGGGGGCCGGGTGGATGATCATCAAGACCTCGCCATGAAATCCTTACGAAACACTGCGCTTGTGTGGATGACCTCGCTCCTGACAGTCGTGGGGATATTAGCAGTCGTGATTTCGTATCAACTGGCGTGAAACGAGGCCGCAGGCTTCCTCGACAGCCAGGTACGTCAGATCGCACTCAACGCCGGCCAGGGATTGGTCGCCGACGCGGCACCCCCGGCAGACTACGATCCGGAGGACGACTTCGCTATTCAGATATGGGACGCTGCGGCAAAGAAGATCAGAAATTCTACCGGCGAAATAGAGGTGCCTCTTCAGGCAAGTCCGGGCTTTGCGACAATTTCGGCAAGCGGCGAAGAGTGGCGAGTCTACACATTGGGCGATGCCCGACGTACCGTGCAGGTCGCACAGCGCATGGTCGTTCGACAGGAGCTTGCCGAGAGCGCTGCGATCGCCGCGGCCGCGCCGATCCTGACCGTCATTCCGTTGACCTGGCTCGTTATTGGCTGGTCGCTTGGCGGCGTAATGGGAAGTTGGCGCAGCTTGCGCAGGCGATCGCCGATCGCGGCGGCGATAGCAAGGAACCTCTCTCCGTCGAGGGAGTGCCGAGGGAGGTGAGGCCCCTGTTGACGCGATGAATATTTTGATTGGACGTTTGCAAATCGCGCTCGATCAACAGCGGCGCTTCGTTTCCGATGCCGCGCATGAATTGCGAACGCCCCTGACGGCACTGCAGCTTCAGATCGAGAACTTGTGGAACGATGCCCCCGTTGGGAAAATCGGGCAGGCAGCTTTGGAATTGGGCAACGGGATCCGCCGCGCCTCGGTCCTGCTGGAACAACTTCTCCGGATGGCGAGGTTCGAAGCACCTGTCGGGCTGGAGCATTGGGCACGGATCAGCTTGTCGGGCCACATAACCGAATGCGTGGCCGACCAGATGGCGATCGCGACCGGCAAGGAGATCGATCTAGGCATCGTTGCGCGGGATCCCGTTGAAATCTCGGGCGCGCCGAGCGAACTGAAGATTCTTTTTGGAAACCTTCTGAACAACGCAGTCCGCTACACTCCGCGCGGCGGGATGATCGACGTCTCGGTGCGATTTGCGCATGGCAACGCCGTTGTGGAGTTTGTGGATTCCGGCTACGGGGTGGCGGAGAGCGATTTGCCTCGCCTTTTCGATCAATTTTTTCGGGCGGCTCCGGCTGAAATCGATGGCAGCGGATTGGGGCTTACGATCGTGCACGCGATCGCCAGGCGTCACGGATGGGTCGTGACGGTCGAAAACCGGACCGATCGCTCGGGCATGATCGCGCGGGTCACCGGGCCAAGCTTCCTCATTCCCTCCTAAGTCTTCGCGACTACTTTGGGCCAGTAAGTCCATCCTTGCTGATGGATCGCTATTGGAATTCTCCGTGATGTTCGAAGCGTTGACCGATCGCCTTTTCGACGCAATCGCGGCAGCGCCAATGCTTGCAGGAGGGAGCCTCACCTTCGCAATGTTGTGGGCTCAATCTGCTGTGTATCTCGGTCCTTGGCCTGCTCGTCCTCCTCTGGATTTTTGGGGCGCACGCCGAGCGGCGGGCTGCCGTCGATGCCGGCTTTTCGTCGCTTCTGGCGTTGATGACGGCGGTCATCGTCTCGTCCGTATGGATGCATCCTCGTCCCTTCACGGTTCTGCCAATCCGCAACTATCTCAATCACGCTCCGGACAGTTCCTTTCCAAGCGATCACAGCACCCTGTTATTCGCGCTGGGCTTCGCACTCTTGATATCCACATCCAGGCCAGGTCGTCAGTTTGGAGCTCTGGCTGTGGTTCTGGGCGTCTCGGTGGGCTGGGCTCGAATCTTTCTCGGCGCTCACTATCCATTGGATATTGTCGGCGCTGCCGTGGTAGCCGCGATAGCCGTATTGGTCGTTGCATCGCCGGGGGGCCGCACAATTGGCGCGCGCCTGACCGTTTGGGGGAGCATCTTTTTGGCTGGTCGATCGCTAAGAATCTACGGCAACGCTTTTAAAAATCGAAGTCCCGTCTTCGATCTGAAACTGTTTGGCATGTCAAATGAACGATAAGCGGACTGCATCGCGACATCGCGTTTTCAAAGCGGGGAAAATAGCATTTGATGGTGGTGTGATCGATTGCACCGTTCGCAACCTTTCAAAAACCGGCGCGGCGTTGGAAGTCGAGAGCCCCGTCGGCATTCCTCACAAATTCACCTTGGTGATCGAATCGGATCGCATCCGGCGGGGTTGCCATGTCGTTTGGCGGAAGGAGCGGCGCATTGGTGTCGTGTTCGACAACGACCCGGAAAACTGAAATATGGTTCGCGCGGAAACCTTGCCGTGTGGAACAAAGTTGAATTTTAAGCAATCTCTAAATGCCTTTTCGATGAGTCCCTCATTCGCCCCTAACAATTGATGGCTACAGACCCCTGACGGTGGCGACTTACGGCATCCAGGAAATCAACATGCCACAGCTTGCGAACAATCTATCCCGCGCGACCTTGATCGGACTTACTCTTCTGACCGCGACCGCTTCGTACGCCATGGGCGGCAGCAGCCTCGCAAAGGAAGCTGCGATCACCCTCGATCAGGCCCGCGCCGCCGCAACGAAGGCGCAGCCGGGCACAATCGGGGGTCACATTAACGAGTGTTCCTTCGGGGCCGGCCATCGTCATCTCATACGCTTCGAATTCGGATGCAAATCCGGTGACCAATAAGGCGATCCGTCTGGAGAACGAACGTTACTTCTTCTGGAAGGGCGGTAAGCTTGCCACCTTGACTCTGTCGGCGCCATACGGCGCGGACAACGCCGATCAGTGGCTCCTGATGGCGAAGAGCTTTAGGTGGCTCTGATGATAACGACCACGACGACGCAAAGCTGCGAATATCGTTGCAACATCGTCTGCGTCATTTGGCGACCGCAAGGCTTCGCGACGAAGCTGGCCGTTCGCTGCGCGATGAGAGAGCTGCAAACTGAACAATCAATGGGGCGCATCCTATGATCGCGATGGAAAATCAGCGTGTTTCGACCATGCTCAACAAGGTTCCGGAAATCACTATCTCGTTCTGGATCATCAAGGCCATGGCCGTGACCGTCGGCGAGACGGCCGCCGATTTCCTGAACACAAATCTGGGTTTTGGACTCACGGTCACCTCGTGGATTATGAGTGCGTTTCTTGCCGTCGCACTGATCGTACAGTTCGCGCGCAAAAAATATGTCCCGTCGATCTACTGGATCTCCGTCGTGCTCATCAGCGTCGTCGGCACCTTGACTACAGATAATCTCGTCGACAACCTCGGCATCAGTCTCAAGGCGACCACGCTCTTTTTCGGCATGGCGCTGCTCGTCACATTCGCCGTGTGGTATGCGGTTGAGCGAACACTGTCGATCCATACAATCTATACGACGCGCCGCGAAGCGTTCTACTGGCTCGCTATTTTGCTCACCTTCGCTCTCGGCACGGCGGGCGGGGATCTCACAGCAGAAGGGCTGGGGCTGGGTTACGCACAGGCGGGACTCATATTCGGCGCGCTAATCGCGGTCGCCGCATTCGCCTACTATTTCCTGAAGATGGATGCGGTTCTGTCATTCTGGCTCGCCTATATTCTGACCCGCCCGTTGGGAGCTTCGTTCGGTGATCTGCTTTCGCAGCCGCTCGACAAGGGCGGACTGGGGCTCGGCGCGACGCTCACCAGCGTGATCTTCTTCGTATGCATTTTCGGCCTCATTGTTTTTATGACTATCAGACATGGCAATCGCGGATTGTCCTATAAAGCATCCGGTCAAAGCTGAAGTTTGCATTCAGATCCGGCGACCTTCAAACGAGCACAAGTTCGTTTGAAGGTCGCCGGGTTCGTGCAGGGCCTGGTGTTCGTGTCCTCCGGCGATAGCCATTGGCTTGAATATGGGTCGGATTCCGCGATCCATCCGCGATCAGAGGCAGACGGGAGTCTGCGAGCAGCCGAACCCCTCATTCGCCACTAAGTCCCGACTATTATGTTTTCGAACAGGCACCTCGCACGAGAAACCGACATATCTCAAAAACAATGTGAATCCGGATCGCGCCAATGGTGCGTCCAAAAAGTCAGAACGACCGCCGGAGGAGGGCTTTGATGGCGGCCGTCGCTCTGGCCACCTCCCCGCGCGTTCTTCTTGCCGATGAGCCCACAGGGCAAGTCGACGCCGCGACAGAGGAGCGCGTGCTGGATCTTCTTGGCAGACAACGCGCGGCCGGGACTGCAATTTTGATTGCGACACATAGCTAGGCGCTCGCCGGACGGGCGGACCGGGTCATTCGCCTCGAAGACGGACGTATTGTCGATGCCTAAACCATTCATCCAAGCGATCGACGTCGCCAGGACTAGCGGAGCGCAAGCGCAGTTTCACGCTCCTGACCGCGCTCGGCGCAACACGCTCGCAACTCGGAGGATTCTTATGGGTCGAAGGACTGCTCGTTGTCGCCGGCGGCACGACCCTTGGACTGATCACAGGATTCACGATCGCGGCGGCTATGGTGGCGATCCTCGCAGGTGTGTTCGATCCCCCTCCGGAAGCCTTGTCGGTTCCCTGGCTGTATTTGATGGTCGCGATCGTCTCAAGCTTTGCTTGCGGCGCCATCGCAATCGCCTTGATGCAAACGCGTTCCAGCAAGCCTGATCTCGAAGCGCTTCGCGCCGGATAGTGTTTGCATCAAAAGGGGCAATTCTTGCTGTCACGATTGGATCGTTTCCAGTCAAATTTGCGAACAATGCGATGAGCGACGAGTGCGCCAAGCACGATAAGTTCGCGAACCAGCCACTATCTGTCCCCCGGCTAAAGGCATGCGCGGCGTTGTCAGCAGGCTCACCACATAGGCCAGCGCAAACATAGAGGCGAACGTGACCGGCATCCACCGCCAGCCTGCCGTTTCACGCCAGATGGCGAGCGTCGACGCGCATTGCGGCGAAGATATACCGCGTCAGCAGTGAAAACGCGGTCGCTAGACATTTGAAGAGCCATAAGATGAATGCAACAGGTGTTGCATTCATCTAGCCTTCCGGATATGCAACAGGTGTTTTAACAGGGGAATATTCTGATTCCAAATCAGTGGCTTCTGTTCTTGGGGCAACTTCCTGCCGCTCCCTCCAGCGGGCGCGTGGCACTGTGGCGCCGTCTTCGTGCCGCCGGAGCCGCCAGCGTGCTGAACGGGGCCTGGATTCTAACGGTCACGGACGAGCACAAACTGCTCTATGCGCAACTCGTCGAGATGGTTCGCGCGCAAGGCGGCAGCGCCACCGTTTTTGCGACCGCTGCAACCAGCGACGAAGAAGAGCGCGCCATCGTTGCCCGGTTTCAGGCTGACCGAGCACGCGAATACGACGAGTTTGCCGAGCGGTCCGGCGAATTTCTTGCCGAGATCGAAAAGGAGACCCGGCGCCGGAAGTTCACGTTTGCAGAGCTTGAGGAGATTGAGGATGACCTCGACAAGCTTTCTACCTGGCTCTCCAAGATCAAGGCGCGCGACTTTTTCCCCGACGCCCGAATGCAGCAGGCGAATGAAACGCTCGAGACCTGTGGCACCGCTTTGCGAACCTTCGCCGACGCGGTCTATGCGCAAGAGGGCATTGTAGACGCGGCTGATGACCGCACTGGTTCGTCGGATACCGCGACTCCGAATCCCCCTCTCAAGAAGCGAGGGAGACCGCGGGATGGCTGACCGGGTTCTTGCCGCCTCCACGTTAGTTCGAGACCTGCCGCGCGGAATCTGGGCGCTTGGGTTCGTCTCGATGTTCATGGACCTCTCATCCGAGATGATCCACGCTCTCCTGCCGGTCTATCTCGTCACCGTGCTTGGAGCCTCGACGCTCATGGTCGGGCTCATCGAGGGTGTTGCCGAAGCGACGGCGATGATCACTAAAATTTTCTCCGGCGCGCTGTCAGATTGGCTGGGTCGCCGCAAGCTGCTGGCCGTTATCGGCTACGGTCTTGCCGCCCTCACCAAGCCGATCTTCCCGCTCGCAACGACGATTGAATGGGTCGTGACCGCTCGCTTCCTTGACCGGGTGGGCAAGGGAATTCGCGGGGCGCCGCGCGACGCGCTGGTGGCCGATCTCGCGCCCGCTCCGTTGAGAGGAGCAAGCTTCGGTTTAAGACAGTCCCTCGACACGATCGGGGCCTTCCTCGGCCCGCTGGCCGCAATCGGGCTTATGCTTTTCACCGGCGACAATTACGCCGCGGTGTTCTGGATCGCGGTCATCCCGGCGTTCATCGCGTTTGGCCTGATGGCGTTCGCCGTGAAGGAGCCGGAACGTGTTGGTGGCGTTGCTGCAAGACCCAAGCCGCACTTCGCCGATGCCAGACGGCTCTCGCGGCCATTCTGGGCCGTGGTGGCGGTTGCGGTAGTGCTGACACTGGCTCGGTTCAGCGAAGCCTTTCTGGTTCTCAGAGCGCTGAACGTAGGCCTCGCCATTGCGATCGTGCCGGTCGTCATGGTCGTTATGAACATCGCTTACGCGTTCGCGGCTTATCCGGCGGGCGTACTGTCGGATCGGTTCGGGCGTCAGGGCGTCCTGATCGTCGGCGTCGCCGCACTCGTGATCGCTGATCTGCTTCTGGCACTCACGACATCGGTGTCCATCCTTCTGCTCGGCGTGATGTTTTGGGGCCTGCACATGGGCCTAACGCAAGGGCTGCTTGCAACGCTGGTGGCCGACACCGCGCCTGCCGATCTGCGCGGAACCGCGTTTGGAGTTTTCAACCTCGCAAGCGGAATTGCCCTGCTCATCGCCAGCGTGGTCGCCGGAGCGCTGTGGGATGTCTACGGACCGGTCGCGACCTTCCTGGCCGGCGCAGCGTTTACCGCCATCGCTTTGGCCGGTCTGCTCGGCTTACGAAAGCAATTCCGGAAGGATTTCAGCGAGCACCTCATCAACGTAGAGCAATCGGAAAATGTCGATGGATATGAGCATGACCGGTGATGAGCACAAGAACCCCGGTGGACCTGGACGTCGTGTCGTTCGGCTTTTGGTTATCCTGGCGGCGGTCGGAGCGCTTGGCGCGCTTGTCGTTTGGGGGTTCCTCGCCGGACGAGGCGAAGCGGTGTTGGAAGCCGAGCGAGAACGTCCGGTCAAAGCTCCCTTGCGCGTGTCGGATAACGGCCGCGATCAACCCGTCGTGACGCTCGACGCCGCAACGCGCCAGCAGAACGGGATTGAAGTCACCAAACCAAAGTCGACCCAGTACCAGGATCAGGTCCGCGCCTACGGGACCGTGCTTGACCTCGACAAGCTGGTCACGCTGGACAACAGTTATGTGAGTGCCGTCGCTCAGCTTCAGAGCGCCCAAGCCAGGATCGTTGCATCGAAGGCGGCCTTCGAGCGTGCGCAGGCGCTTTCCAGGGACAAGGTCACGACCCTGGCACAACTCCAGACGGCCGAGGCCACGTTCCGCGCCGATCAAGCTGGCGTCGCTACAACAGAGGTTCAGGTCAGGACGCTAAGGGCGACGGCACTGGAAGAGTGGGGAACGGTGATTGGCAAGGCGCTCGTCGAGGGCGACCCATTGGTGACCGCGCTAATCGAGCGCCAGACTTTCCTGCTTCAGATCACGCTACCTCCAGACAAATTCATAACCCGGGCACCGAACGCGATGGTCCAATTCGGTGCAAGCGCCACGCGCCATCAAGTCCAATTCATCTCGCCCGCCACGCAAACGGACCCGAAGATCCAAGGTCTGAGTTTTTATTATTCCGCGGATGCCGCGAGTAATCTGTTGCCGGGCATGAACGTCCTTGCATTCTTGCCCGCCGGTGCTCCCATCGACGGAATCGAAATTCCGGCCTCCGCCGTCGTGTGGTGGACGGGGCGCGCCTGGGTCTATTTGCGCACCGGCGCGGACACGTTCACCCGCCACGAAATTCCAACCGATGTGCCCGCGCCCGGAGGCGGCTTCATCGTTTCCGTCAAGAGCCTCCCACAACCCACTCCGGAGATTGTGGCACAGGGGGCGCAGATCTTGTTGTCCGAAGAATTCCGCGCGCAGATCCAGGTCGGCGAGGACAACAAATGACGCAGGCAACCCCCGGTCCCTCAACGCCGTCGGGCTTGCAAGCGAATGTCATCGGCTTCGCGATCCGCTTCCGCGGCATCGTCGTGGCTATGGCCTTGGTGCTGCTCGGCTACGGCGTCCTCTCGGTTGTTCGCGCTAAATACGACGTCTTCCCGGAGTTCGCACCGCCCCAGGTCGGCATCCAGACCGAGGCGCCCGGCCTTACGCCAGAACAGATCGAGGTTCTCGTCACCCAGCCGATCGAGAATGCCATCAATGGTGTCCCCGGCGTGCAATCGTTGCGGTCCACCTCGATCCAGGGGCTCTCCGTCATCACGGTTATCTTCGCGCCCGGAAGTGACATCTATCGGGATCGGCAAGTGGTGGCCGAGCGTCTGGCGGTCGCCGCACAACAGCTCCCGGCGGGGACGGGGCCGCCGGGAATGACGCCGCTGACCTCTTCGACGAGTACCATCCTTGTCGCCGGGCTCACCTCCGACACGCACTCGCTGATGGATTTACGCACTATCGCCGATTGGACGCTGCGCCTGCGGCTTCTCGCCGTGCCGGGCGTCGCCAAGGTCGCGGTGTTCGGCGGCGATCTTCGTTCGCTTCAGGTTCAGGTACATCCGGACCAGCTCATTCGCTATAATCTCACCCTCACCGACGTTCTGACCGCGGCGAAGAAGGCGACCGGCGTGCGCGGTGCGGGCTTTATCGACACAACCAATCAACGCATCGTCTTCCAGACCGAGGGCCAGTCACTCCAGGCGGAGGATGTTGCTCACACTGTTCTGCTGAACCAGGGCGCTTCGAGCGTGCTTCTCGGCGACGTCGCCGAGGTGGTCTATGCGCCGGAGCCGCCGATCGGCGGCGCGACGATTATGGGCCAACCCGGCGTAATGCTGAATGTCTCGGGGCAATACGGGGCCAATACGGTCGAGGTGACCCAGCGCGTCGAAGAGGCGCTGGCGAGCTTGCGGCCGAGGCTGGAGAAGGCCGGTATTAAATTTCACGGCGATCTTTTTCGTCCGGCCAACTTCATCGATACGGCCACCAACAATGTCCGGGACTCGCTGGTTCTTGGTGGCATCCTCGTCATTGTGGTGCTGTTTCTGTTCCTGTTCGATCTACGCAGCGCAGCGATCGCCTGCACAGCGATCCCGCTGTCACTGCTTGCCGCCGTCATTGTCCTCGACGCTTTGGGGCAGAGCCTGAACACAATGACCTTGGGCGGGCTCGCGATCGCCATCGGCGAAGTCGTTGATGATGCGGTGATCGGCGTTGAGAACATCGTCCGACGTTTACGCGAGAACAGGCGTTTGCCGGAACCTCGGCCGGTGGGCCGGGTCGTACTCGACGCCTCGCTCGAAGTGCGCGGCGCTGTCCTTTATGCGACCTTCGCGGTTATCCTTGTCTTCTTGCCCGTGCTGACATTGCCGGGTCTCTCCGGCCGGTTCTTTGCGCCGCTCGGCATGGCCTATATCTTCGCCATTCTCGCATCGCTTGTCGTGGCGCTGACGGTGACGCCGGCGCTCTCGATGCTGCTGCTCGCCGGCCGCGGACGAGGGGGCGAAGGCGCGGGTGCGGTCGCCCATGATAGAGAGCCGCCCGTCGTTCGCTGGACGCGCGGGCGTTATGAGCGAATTTTAGGCGGCATCGCCATCCATCCGCGGATGGCGATCGCCGCCGCTCTGGTTTTTACCGTGGCCGGTTGTGCCGCCCTTCCGTTCTTCGGTAGCGCCTTCCTGCCCGAACTCCAGGAAGGGCATTTCATTCTTCACATGTCGGCTGTGCCCGGCACTTCGATCGCCGAATCCGAGCGCCTCGGTGCGCTTGTGACCAAGGCTTTGACCGCGCTACCGATGGTGCGCTCGGTCGCCCAGCACATCGGCCGCGCCGAGAAAGCCGACGACACCGCGGGCACGCATGAAAGCGAGTTCGAAGTCGACCTCAAATCCGGATTATCGGGCGACCAGACGGAAGGAGCGCAGGCCGACGTACGCAAGGCGCTCCGAGGGTTCGCGGGAGTCAATTTCGCGGTCACGCCATTCCTGACCGAGCGCGTAGAGGAAACCTTGTCAGGCTACACGGCTGCCGTCGTCGTCAACATCTTCGGCGACGATCTCGACACGCTCGATCGCGCGGCACGGGACGTCGCGCGTACCGTTGGGGGTATCCAGGGTGCGACGGACGTGCAATTGCAATCGCCGCCTGGCATGCCGCAGTTGACCATTCGACTCCGGAAAAAGGACGTGGAGCGCTGGGGCTTCGATGCGGTGGACGTCCTCGATTTGGTCCGCACCGCCTATCAGGGCGATGTTGTGGGCCAGAGCTATGATGGCAACCGGGTTTTCAACGTCATCACGGTGCTTGACGCCGAGAGCCGCAATAGTATCACCAAGGTCGGTGACCTCGCGCTACGCGCCCCGAGCGGCAGCTATGTGCTTCTCAAGCAAATCGCGGACATATACGAAACCGCCGGGCGCTATCAGGTATCTCATCTCGGTGGCCGACGTCTCCAAACGGTGACGGCGAACGTTGCCGGCCGTGACGTCGCCTCGTTCGTGCGGGATGCTCAGGCCGCGGTCTCTGCCAACGTAGAACTCCCGAGCGGGGTCTACGTGGAATTCGCCGGTTCGGCGCAGGCGCAGGCGCAATCCCGGCGCGACCTGCTGATTCATTCGTCGATCGCCGCAATCGGCGTGGTGCTGCTGCTGTCGATCGTAACGCGCAACTGGCGAAACCTGCTGCTCGTTCTCGTCAATCTGCCCTTCGCGCTCGTTGGTGGCGTGCTGGCGGTATTTGCGACCGGAGGCGTACTCTCACTCGGTTCGATGGTTGGTTTCGTGACACTGTTCGGAATCACGCTGCGCAACTCGATCATGATGATCTCCCACTATGAGCATCTGGTCGAAACTGACGGCATGCTTTGGGGTCTCGAAGCTGCAATCAAAGGCGCCGGCGACCGGCTGACGCCGATCCTGATGACCTCGCTCGTTACTGCGCTCGGTCTCCTGCCTCTCGTGATCGGAATGGGAGATCCAGGCCGTGAGATAGAAGGCCCCATGGCGCTCGTGATCCTGGGAGGCCTGCTGACCTCGATGACCCTGAATTTGCTTGTCTTACCCACCCTAGCCCTGCGCTTCGGGCGGTTCGAGTCGGCCGTCGATGAACTCGGCGGCGGTTCGCCTGAATTGGCGAAACAAAACTCGAGCTAATATCTTACCAGTACCCGCAGCCGAATGTTTCCGGAACGAGCGAACTCATCGGCCATCTGGTGCTCTCGACCCCCGCAATGAGCGCGATCGATGCATTGTCGAGCCACGTCGAGCCGGATGAAAAGGCCAAACATTCCGGCGGCTACCCGTCCTCTGAATATAACGACAATATCGACGCGATCCGAACGAGGTCACGTTTCGGTCATCACACCCATCCTCCGACCCTTCGCAAACCCGTGCGACGGCGGCGTGGAGCGTCGACCGCTCTTCTAGGAACTTTATGCTTTCACTGGGACGATGGCCGGACGGCGCGTCGAGCATCGAACTCGGATCGATCGTTGACCGATTTGGTCGGAGCGACTAGTGTTGGAGTACAGATGGGGATGGAGTCCCCCGATACCCGCCCGTCGTGGGCTGATGACTCCTGCTGGGATGGGGCTGCAAAGCTCCGTCATGGCGGGAGCTTTGTTTAACCCGCCATAGGCGGGTTTTTTGTTGCCCTTCGATGATTGCAAGGGCAGCCGCATGGACATTCTTACCAGGCAATTGCGCGAATGGCTTAAATTGATCGCGGGCGATGGCTTTGCCGCGTCAATTCTTGCTGCCGTCGCCGCGGTCTGTTTTCTCGCGTTCGGATTGGGCGTGGCCTACGACCTCGTCGGCGGCCTGCTTGTCCTCGGACTAGTCACCGCTATCTTCGAAGCGCGGTCGCGCGCGAAGAATCGAAGATAGCGCGATGCAAGCGTATCTGATCGTGTTCCTTGGCGCTGGCATCGGCGGTGCTTTCCGACATGGAGTCAACGTCTGGTCCGCTCGCGTCTTCGATCTGAATTTTCCCTACGGCACATTGATCGTCAACATCGTGGGGTCGCTGGCGATGGGTTTGATCGCCGGCTATTTCATGGCGAGCGGAAGCGCCTCCCAGCACTGGCGGTTGTTTCTCGCGACCGGCATTCTTGGCGGCTTCACTACCTTTTCGTCGTTCTCGCTCGACGTCGCCCTGCTTTATGAGCGCGGCGAGTTGGTGGTCCTCGCCTTTTACGTTCTGGCTTCGGTGTTGGCGTCTGCTACGGCGTTGTTCATCGGACTCTGGGCGACGCGGAGTTTAATTTCTTGAAAGGGTTACATCGGCAAAGGCATGTCGCGAGGGACGCCGTTTGGCCGACGCAAAGGAGCGCGCATGTCCTTTGACAATCCTGCTACGCAGCCATCGATCGACCGGCGTCTCGTCCTCGTCCGGCACGGCCAAAGCGAGGGAAATCTGAAGAGCATCTTCACTGGCTCGCGCGATCTCGGTCTGACGGAACGGGGAATTGCCGAAGCCAGCGGTGTTGCGCAACGGTTGCAAGCGTTGGATGTTCGGTTCGATATCGCCTTCACTTCAAGGCTTCGACGGGCATGGCAATCGTGTTCGATCATCCTGGAGAACATGGGGCAAGCCAATGTACGGCAGTGTCGCAATGCCGCACTCAACGAGCGAGACTACGGCGATCTCACCGGTCTGAACAAGGATGAGGCTCGAACGCGTTGGGGCGACGATCAAGTTCATCTGTGGCGCCGCTCCTATGATGTAGCGCCGCCGGGCGGAGAGAGCCTGAAGGATACGTCCGCACGAATATTGCCATTCTTCATCCAAACGATCTTGCCCGCAGTCATGCGTGGCGACAGGACGTTAGTTGTCGCCCATGGAAACAGCCTGCGCTCGCTGGTCATGGTTCTCGACAGGCTATCGCCCGAATCTGTCACCTCGGTCGAGTTCGCGACGGGCGATATTCATCTTCATCGCCTCGCTGCCGATACGACCGTCGCGCAAAGGCAAGTCTCACTGGCATCAGGTGAAACATGACATTTCCCACATTCGTATCGGCAATGCCGATCCAATGCTTCGCCCTCGATGCAATCGAGAAGAACGCGACCGCCATCGGTCGGCGACTCGACGCCGTCGCATGGGTTCGTAATCAGGAGGCCGAGTTCGATCGCGCGGCGCCTCCGATGGCGTATATCGGAAACTCCCAATGATCGAGGGAAAGTCGCACAAGTGGGCGCGCCAAACGAATATCGGGACGTCCTGTCTCGCTTGCATTGCGGCATCGAACCAGTTTTTGAAATTTCATCCGGTTGGCCGCGGCCTGACCTATACGACGAATGCGCTTCTCGTTTGCGCCGGGCTTGCCGGCGGTTGGGCCATCGGCCTTCAACTGGTCGGCAATGTTCACGTCGTCGAACCCGGGGTGCTTTACCGCTCCGCACAGTTGAACGGGCAGAAGTTGGCCGATGTGATGGACGCTTACGGCATCAAATCGGTGATCAATCTGCGCGGCGCAAATAGCGGGTCCTGGTGGTACGACAACGAAGTGGCGGTTACGACCGCACATGGAGCGTCTCACGCGGATGTTCGAATGTCGGCCCTACAGGATCCGGCGGATGCGACGATCGCTAAACTGATGGAGACGATGCGTACCGCGCCACGACCGATATTGATCCACTGTCAAAGCGGCTCCGATCGGACTGGACTGGCGGCAGCCTTGTTTGAGCGGTTTGTCGAAAGGCGCCCTGCCGATATTGCAGCTCATCAAATCTCGTTCCGCTACGGGCATTTTCCCTGGCTCGGAAGCCGATCGATCGCCATGGACCGAACATACGGGCGGCTTTCGGCCGGTGGCTTGCCGAAACCTGAGTGATGTAATCGAGGCCGAGGCAGAAAACATGAAGCGAAGCAAGATGATGCTGAGATCGAGATTACGAACGGCTGGTACGCATTGACGGGCATCACCTCGAGCCGCTTCATCGATCCGAGAGGCCGCGGGGGAAAATCGCCCGGGGCAAACGCAACGCCTGAAGCAGGTATTCGTAAGGCCTCTCGATCAGCGGCAAGAGATGGGCTGTAACGTGCAGGTGAACGACCCTTGCCACGACAGCACCTGTGGCCGCGACAATGGCGGATCCGGCCATATCGAGGGGAAAGTGAACGCCCACGTAGATTCGAGCCCAGGCCGTCGCAAGACCAGCGAGGACCAGTGCCCATCCCCACCCGCGCTGTACTCGCGTGACGAGGAGACCGAAGCCGAAGATCCAAAGGAATGTAGTGTGATCGCTCGGAAACGAGCTGTCGGGCGAGTGGGCCAGAAGGGTATGGCCCAAGCCTATCGCGAAGGGGCGTGGATGATACCAGAGAAGGCTAATGGTCCAGCTCAGTGCAAACGCGGTCAGGAGTCCGGTCCCGATCGAAATCAACGCATCGCGTTGGTCGCGCGATCCCCGCACCCACAAGCAGACCGCCAAAACGGCAGCCACATAAACGAGATATTCCGCGGCTACCTTGGCGAACGCTATCGTTACGACATTCGCTGAAGCCGGGGCATTGAGGGCCAGAAAAAGTGCGGTATTCCAGGTTTCCATTGCGCCTCTCAGGAATGCGCCGGCATGGGCGCGGGAGGAAGGTTCAAGTCATCTTGTCCGAGATGGAGTGCCGGCTGAGACCAGAGCGAAATCGATGCCAATCTTGGCACTTTCGACGCCGACCGGCCATTCTTCGGAAAGACAAGTCATCACAATTTCCGAAGTTGCCAAGCATCGGCATCGTTCTCGAAGCACCTACCGACCGAAATAGATAAGATACAACTCAGCGTCCTTGCGTTCGTTTTTCATCGGATCGCGTTCGGGCGCTGTCCGCGAATTCTCACTGGAAGAATCAACGTGATCGTGGATTGGGCGCATGTTTGGCCATCGGTAATAGCGGCATTCCTGGCCTCGCTCGTTGAGTGCGTCGAGGCTCTGACCGTCGTGCTGGCGGTTGGCGCCGTTCGCGGCTGGAGCGCTGCATTGATTGGGAGCGGGACCGCGCTTGGCGTGCTGCTGGCTATCGTGATAGCTATCGGTCCAGCGCTCACGCGTATTCCGCTGGATGTGCTCCAACTCGCGGTCGGAGTGCTTCTGCTCCTCTTCGGAATGCGATGGCTCCGCAAGGCGATTCTGCGTTCCGCCGGCGTTATTCCTTTGCATGATGAGGACGCGATCTATTCCAGGCAAACGGAATCGCTGCGCAAGTTTGGGAAGCGTGGGCGGGGATGGGACAAGGTGGCTATCGCAACGGCCTTTAAGATCACGATGCTCGAGGGCATTGAGGTGGTTTTCATCGTTATCGCTGTCGGTTCCGGCGGCGTGGGCTTGCTTGTTCCAGCGAGCATGGGGGCGCTCGCCGCGCTGCTTGTCGTCGTGCTGCTTGGCTTTGTCGTTCACAAGCCCTTGGCGTCCATTCCCGAGAATACGCTGAAGTTTATGGTCGGGGTGTTGCTCTCCGCGTTTGGCACTTTCTGGGTCGGCGAAGGCATGGGACTTCGATGGCCCGGTCAGGATTGGTCGATCCTCGGTCTCGTCGCTGGCTTCCTGATCGTCGCATCGATCGCAACCCCGCTTTGCCGGATGCGCTCGGGCGCGCGCGGCACCGCGAAACGATAGGAGTTCCGCATGCGCTGGTTCAGGACGATCATTCGAGAGCTTTTCGGTTTGTTCGTGGATGACGGCAGCTTCGCTATCACAATCGTTGCTTGGCTTGGCATCGCGTGGCTTGTGCTGCCACGGCTGACGGCCGGTTCGGCCTGGGGTGGCGCAATCCTGTTCGCCGGTCTTGCTGCAATTCTCGCCGAGAGTGTCCGGCGGCATAGGGCCTAGGGATTTCGTCACGGCATGATCGATTATATCGACCGTCTGATGAGCGCCTTTCGGGCACGTCGCGAAGCGATCGAGCGTACATGGTCTTTCCTATTTTTCGCTATTCGCCCCAGTGAAGCGAACGCCGATACGCTTCTCCTTGCGCCAGATCACCCGGCAATGCTGCGGGCCGCTGTCCATTACCAGCGAAAAGACGTCGGGAATTCCGATCGGTGACGTCACGTCGAGCAAGGCGCCGTACTCGGAAAGATTCCGAACCGTGCAACTGATCGCGCCTCCATGGAACGAGATTGTCGCAGCCTTCAAGACCCGGCGGCGCGGTGTGGAACGATGCTCCTCCATTCCAGAACTCCTTCGGTGACGTCGGGCTTCTATTCCGCTATCAATCGAGTGCGCGAATTTCGGGGACTCGCGAATATGCGCCGGGATGCCGCCCCGGCCGCTGCGGAATGACGAGAATACAAACGGCGATGACGACGATGAGGGCTGCCGAGGCGGAAAAGTCGCCGACAGCAAGCCCCCCGGCGGCGACCGGCTTGTCAAGCGAGTTGGCGATTGTGGCGCCCAGCGGACGCGTCAGGATGAAAGCCGCCCAGAACAACGTGGTGCGGGACATTTTCGTGAAGAAATAAAGAACGGCGACGATTGCCAAGACGAGGGCAATCACAAGCGCGCTGCCGTTGTAACCGAGCCCGGTGTCATCGGCCATCCAGTCGCCGAGCGCCGTGCCGAGGGTCTGCGAGAACATGATGGTCGCCCAGTAGAACGCTTCGACTTTGGGCGACGTAACGGTTTCGACGGAGACGGAGCCGAGCGACCAATACCACAAGCCCAATGTCGCCATGACCATCGTGAAGAGCGACAGGGAGCCGCCAAGATAGCCAATGCCGAGCGAACGATCGACCAAATCGGCAAGCGTCGTTCCGGCGAGCGTGGTCGCCGTGATGGCTGCCCAGTACAGGAAGGGCTGAAATCGCATCGCCCTTATCTGAGCACCCACGGCCACAATCAATACGGTGGCAAAGATTGCGGTGCCGATCAGATAACCGAGACCCAACGTCAACGTCACCGCGTTGCCGCCCACCTCGCCCAGAGTGGTCGCGAATATCTTGACGACCCAGAATCCAAGCGTGATTGCCGGCACCTTGCTGGCTTCTGTGCTGAAGATTCTGTCCATGCGGCTTTCTCCGAAACGACGATGCAGATTGAACGACAAATTGACAAATTGAACGTGGGAGCCGTTCTCAGACGGCTACGGATCCTGCATCGCTCGACGCGCCAGGCTTGAAAATTTGCGAACGCTCATGAGGATCGCCATCGCTTGAGAGCCGACGCAGTAGCGTCACGCCGGATGCTTGCCCGCGCGCTGCGGCAACAGGATCAGGCACGCAAGGATGAAGGCTGCGATCACGGCCGATGCGAGCGGTCTGCTGAGACTGAGACCCCCGGCAGCGACCGGTTTATCGAGAAAGTCGCCAACCGTCGCGCCGAGCGGACGGGTCAGAATGAAGGCCGCCCAGAACAGCAGCACCCGCGACACGTTTGTGCGATAATAGAGTGCGACAACGACGGCCAGCCCGGCCGCAAAGACGAGAGCGCCCCCTTCATAGCCAAGGCCGCCGGTGTCGGCCAGCCAGTCGCCGAGCGCAGTCCCGAGGGTTTGCGAGAACGTGATCGCTCCCCAGTAAAACGCCTCGACCTTCGGCGTGGAGACGGTATTGACGGAGACGGTTCCTTCCGACCAGTACCAAAGCCCGAGGACGCTCACGAGACAGAGAAACAGCAGCGATGAGCCGCCGGTATAACCGATCCCGAGCGACCGGTCGGCGAAGTCGGCCATCGTGGTGCCGAAGGTGGTCGAGGCCACGATGGTCGCCCAGTAAAGAAAGGGGTGAAAGCGTTTCGCTACGATCTGTGCTATCACGAAGGCGATGAGCAGCACCGCGAACAAGGCTGTCCCCGCCAAATAACCCCAGTTCAGCGTCATGGTGACGGTGTCACCGCCGGTTTCGCCGAGCGTTGTGGCAAGAATTTTGATGATCCAGAAGCCGAGCGTGACTTCAGGGACTTTGCTCAATGCGAATTTCTGGGCTGGGGTCATGATTGCATTTCCGTTATGTAGCCGGCCACCCGGCGCGTGCGAGGACGCACCGGGTTTGTTCGTGGGACCATGCTGCGGGTCAGTCCGGATGGGGACCTTCTGTCTTGTTTTCGAGCACCTTGCCGCTCGCGGCATCGACGCCGACTTCCTGCGTCCGCGAGCCGTTCTTGATGTCGAACGAATAACGCAGGCCGCTGCCTCCGGATTCGCGCTCAAGCTCTTCGTCGGTGACTTTCCCGGGATGGGCCTTGAGGGCGGTTTCCCGGGCCTGCGTGATGGTGACCTTCGCTTGACCGGCAAGCTTTTGACCGGTGTAGGCCAGCGCTGGCACCATGAGCGCCAGCAAGATACCTGCGGCGCCCAAGGCGCCCAGGCGGTACGGGGTAGTCCTGATCATGTGTCTCTCCGATTCGCCCCCGCTTGCGGACGGATGCGCGACGCGTCGGCGACGGCCCGCTCCGATGAGGTGACCATGGCCCCGGAGACTGAGGACAGAATGAGCCTGGGTGCGGCGAGAAGAGAAAAGGGCGCTATGCCGGTAATGTGACACGCGCGAGAACGCCGGCTGCCCCGTCGGGGCGGTTCTCGACGGTCAGGACAAGACCATTGCGCTCGGCAATTCGCCGCGCGATCGCCAGCCCCAGACCGGTTCCCTCGACGTCCGGCGGCGACGCGCGATAGAACCGATCGAAGATGCGGGAAATGGCGCCGGGCGGCAAACCGGTACCCGTATCCAGAACCTCGACAACGCTTCGCCCGTCGCGCAGAGTCAGGGAAATGTCCACCTGCCCGCCAGATGGCGTGTACCGCACGGCGTTATCGATCAGATTTGCGAACAGAACGCGCAATTCCTCGACCGAACCATGCAGCGTCGCGGACGTCTCCATCTGGGCCCCGAGATCGATGCCCTTGTGTTCGGCCAGCACCACATGATCGCCGACGCAGTCAAGCAGCAGCGGACCCACCTCAACCGTTTCGCTGAGGGGTGCTACGGGCTCATCAAGGCGAGCCAGCCGCAGCAGTTGACCGACGAGGGCGCTCGCGCGCCTTACGCCCTGCGCAAGTGCCGCCTTGCCAGCTTCGAATTCCGCTCCGACCGAGCCGGAACTGTTGATCTTGAGGTTATCAACCTGGATTTGCATCGCGGCGAGCGGGGTGCGGAGTTCATGCGCCGCGTCGGAGAGAAATCGCTTCTGCGCTTCCACGGCGGCGCGCAGGCGCACGATCAGGCCGTTCATGCTTTCGACCAAGGGCGCCACTTCGATCGGAATTCCGGTGAGGGGAATGGCTGCGGCCGCCACCGCGCTTCGATTCGCAATATCCCGCGCCAGAGTGTCCAGCCGTCCAAGCATCCGGTTCAGCGCCCAACCGACGACGAGCCAGGACAGCGGTATGACGATCAGAATGGGCGCCGCGGCCCCCACGGCGGCACTTCGGGCAAATTCCTGACGAACCGTGTCGCGCTGCGCGACCTGCACGGTCCAGGTGTCGTTGTCCGTCGAATAGACCCGCCAGGGCTCGCCTGCGATGACGACATTTTCAAAGCCGGGCTTCCTCGGCCGCGCGATTTCGACGCCGCGAAGCGTGGTGTGGGCAACGACGCCGCGCTTCCAGATCGTTACCGCAATCTGATCTTCCGGATCCTGATCGCTGGCCGGCGGCGCGTCAGCATCGGGAAGACCCAAGCCGGCGTTGAGTGCGACCTGGCGTAACTGTCCGTCAAGAAAATCAGCAGCTTCGTCACGTGCAAGCTTGTAGGCGAGCAACATCGCGGCGGCGCCGACCAAGGCCAGAAGGACGGTCATCGAGACAAGGGTTGCTCGCCGGAGCGATACCGTCGTCATGATTTTTGTACCATCCAGCCCGCCCCCCTCACATTGAAGATGATGTTCTTCCCGAATTTGCGTCGAATGGAGTAGATCAGGGCATCGACCGCGTTGCTTTCCACCTCTTCTCCCCAGCCGTAAATACGCTCTTCCACCTGTGCGCGGGAAAGAATACGACCCGGGCGCTCCATCAAGGCGTGCATCAAAGCGTACTCGCGGGCAGGCAGAACTTGCCCGATGCCAGCATGCGACAACTCATGAGTCTCGGTGTTGAGCTCAATCGCGCCGGCCACCAAATAGGATGTCGCTCTGCCCGCCCGGCGGCGGAGGACTGCCCGCATTCTGGCGAGCAACTCCCGTGTCTCGAACGGTTTGACGAGATAGTCGTCCGCGCCGAGATCGAGCCCGGCCACCCGAGAATCAAGCCCGTCGCGCGCCGTGATGATCAGCACAGGTGTATCGAACCCCCGGCTCCGCGCCGCCTTCAAAAGATCGAAACCTTCAGCGCCCGGCAGCCCGAGGTCGAGCAGCACAATCGCATGTCCGCCATCGGCGAGCGCGGCTTCCGCCTCTCCGCCGGCGCGCACCCAATCCACCGACATGCCTTCCTCCGCAAGCGTCCGGGAAAGGCCCTCGCCGATCATCGCATCATCTTCCAAAAGCAGAACGCGCATCGCTAAACCCCGAACCTACAGGCACCGTACACACGAGAACCAGGTTCTATAGCTGGCGATAAACACAAAATATCACACTCCTCTTTCGCCGAATTCCAGTAACATTTTTCTTGGTTTGATAATGGCGCCGCCTGACCGCTATACCGAACCACTTCTGCACTTAGAATCTCGCGCGTCGCGGGAGACCCTCTCATCCGCCTTTTGCGAGACGGATCTACTCGGAACATGATCAGTCGCGGGGGGCCTGAGAATGACAGACTTATTTTGGAGCACCTGGGAAGTTATCTCGCTGATAGAGCAAGCGGTCGACCAAAGCGCCCTTCAAGATTGTCTTATAAGTATCGCCAATAGTTACGGGTTTGCTTCAGTATTTGGTGGAATCGTACCACCAGCTGATATGCAAAATTCAAGGACCGAGATTCGAACCCGCTCTATGGTGCAACATTTTCCCAAAGCCTGGGCGACCAGATACGTCGCTCAAAATTATCTTCCGCGCGACCCGATCGTTGGTCGCCTTCAAAAGGATCGAAATGCCTTTTCCTGGGCTGAAAGTTACAAGTCGTGTTCGGAGCCAGACAACGCGCGGATAATCGGAGGGGAAGCTGCCGACTTCGGGTTAGTCGAAGGCTTCGTGATCCCGGTCACGACGCTTGATCAGCGGTCAGCCGCATTGTCCTTCGGCGGAGCAAAGGACGATCTCAGCAGTAACGACCGATCAGCCCTTACGTTTCTTGCAAATTTTGCCATCGGGCATTGGTTGAGTTTGCGTCGTCCGAGATCAACGCGCAGCAATAAGCTTTCACCTCGTGAATTTGACTGTCTTCTCTGGGCTGGGGAGGGAAAAACCGATTGGGAAATCTCGGTCATTCTCGGCATTTCTCGACCGACGGTAGCGAAACACATCGCTTCCGCTCGCGAGAAACTTGATGCTGTTAACAAGACACATGCGATCGCAATCGCCATGCGTCTAAAGATTTTGGGCTAGGATCTCCGTCGCAAACTCCAGGAACATTTCAGTCACCCTCAGCGAGCGCGTTCAAACGCGTAGCAATCATATTTGCGATTCCTTTTAGAGATCGCTGGTAATATTCGCCCCTCAACTTCGCCTTTGGCCCTTGATTGATTGCAAGCTTGGCTTTTCGGCTTCGAGCTCACGCACGATTTTTTCCTGCTCCGCGCGAAGCTTCGCCAAGGCATCGGTCTGGATCAGGGATATTGGCAGCGGCTGCGCCGGATGTTCCGCGATCGCCTGCGCTGCCTCGACCGCCGCGGCCGCCTCTCGAGCTTCACGCGCCGCGGATTGTTGCGAGCCAACAACGATGGCCCTTTCCGCTTTCAATTCCTCTTGCGAAGTAGGATCAATACTCCCTCGCGCCTCCTGCCCCCGCTCGACGTCGATTGCACGATTCGCGAGACGCTCCGCAGATGTCGCTTCCCGTTCTTCCTTGACGCGGATTTCCTGGGCGTGCTCGATGAGCCGATCGGCGTTCGCGCCAACTACAGCCTCGACGTCCGCCGGGCTGAGTTGCTGTACGCCACGCTCCTGCAGGCGTTGCAGATCAATACGATTGGCGAGCGTTTCCAGGTAGCGCCCCGACGTTTCGCGAAATTGCGGCTTCGTCTCTCCATCTAAGAGATCGCTAGTCCGGGAGACCGCATCATTCATGATGCGTAAATCCTGGACCATCTGCTCCGATGTAATTGGCATCTCGCTCTCCCTGGTCAAAAACTCCACACGCTTGCCGATTGTGTGAAGGATGGCCCCAACGGTCTGCGCCATCAACAGCCGTTCGAGCATATCCTTTGCCATCCTGTTTGATGGCTGCTCCACCGCAACAGCCTTCCAGGCGACGATACTCTCGTTCACGACTTTGCGGTCGGGCGCTGACATCGGCAGGCGGATAGGGTTGGTTTTCGCCGTCCGGATCCGCTGCCGGGCATTGTCGATGAGACGCTGATTGGCGGGATCCGCGGCGTAGGCGCGATCGCGGGCTGCGCGTGCCGGGCGTGGCCGATCGGCGGCGTCGACGATCGCTTTGTCCTTCGGGCCATAACTTTGCGACGAGGCTCGCTCTTTCGCCGAGGTGGCGACAATCTTCAGGCCCTGCGCCTGCGCATGCTTTGCGTAGACCTCGCGCCACTCCGCAAAAGTGTCCCGATTGGGATGGATCTTCTGGCCGGATTCGTTCTTCACGGTGATGACGGCGTGAGCGTGGATGTGCCCGGAAGATTCCTTATCCGTGTGAACGCCAAACATGAATTTGTGATCGGCAAAGCGGTCGTGCAGGAAGGCGCGCGCTGCGTCGATCAAGGCCGCCACATCAGTTCCGGCCTTCGCCGAAATGATCATGTGCATGGTATCGCGCGCGGATTGCGATCGAAGCGACAGCCCCCATTCGCGGGCGGAAATCCGCGCATCCGCCACGTTGGACAGGCTCTTCCCGCGATCGTCGGTCGCCGGACCCCGCTCAATCAGCTTGTTGAGCCTGTAGGTGACGCCATCGCGGCCATGGCTCGTCGCCCCGGGCCGAATGACCACAGTCTCCGCATCAATGCCTGTGGCCGCTGCGATCCTGGCACGAACCGCGGCATCTGAAACGGAATCGAGACGGCGTGGTCTGGCGTCGTATTCCTGATCGGCGGCCTGAGCCTCTCGAATGCGGAACCGCTCCTTGCCGCTCCCGGCCATGGCCGCGACAACGTGCGCCTCGAGCTGTCCCTTATCGTCGACATCGATGCGGGTCGCGTGGCGATGTCCGGAGAACGCGGACGCGATCGCCTTCTCGTAAATCGCTCGGCCTTCGGTGTTATCTGCAACACCTGCAACCTTGAGACGGAATGCGCCGACGTCTTGGCTTTCCGCGCGCTTCGAAAAGTCGGTCGACCAGGCCTTCATCTCCTCGGCCACGGCCTCCCGGTCCGTCAACAGCCGCCCGTCATGGGTCTCAAGCGTAACATCCTCGCGCTGCACATACTGGCCGGTCGCCGTGGCGCGCGCGGCACCGCGCGCATAAGAAACCACCTTGATGACGGCAGGCTGGTAGCCGGCAGCGAGCTGCCGGGCTCGACCAAGGGGACCGCCCTGCCCTCCCCCGGTCGAGTTCACTCCGGCTCCAGCACCGGCGCTGCTTCCTCCGGAGATCGGGCCCCGCGCCCCACGCGAAGGTGAGGCCCCAGGGCCTGCGCCGGCACCTCCGCTCGCGGCCGGGATCGAGCGAGCCCGCTCCTCATCCCGCTCGCCCGTGATTGTCGCGCCGCGAATGATATCTTGTGCCGGCGGCATCTTGGGAAGCGGCGCGACGTGTACTTGCCGTGCGCCGACGTTATCGTCCAACCCGCCCGGCTGACGCGGCCGCCGACGTTCCGCGCGCGCCTCCGCGACTGCCCGACGCGCCGCCTCGACCTGTTCAAGCCACCAGACGATCTGTGCGGCACGGCTCAAGTCAATTCCTCGCCTGAGATCTCCGCCGGCAGCGCGAGCTTGGCCTCGCGACGTAGTTTCGACCCGTAGGCGACCGTCATCTCGGTCAGCTCGTCGTTGATCGCCGCGATGACCTCGTGCAGCCCTCGCCACACCGGCTCGGTGTCTTCGATGCGAACGGCTTGGCCGCGGTGAATCGCCTTGACGACTTGCGCGAGATTGCGGCCGACCATGCGCACCTGGCTCGCCAACTCCACAACAGCGCGCGTGTTTTCGGTCGACAAAGCGGGGCCTGCTTGGACGGAGGCGCGGATCAGCCGACGCACCACCTCGGCTTTCGGCAAGCCGAACAACGCGACGGCCTCCTGTAGACGCTGCTCATCCGTTTCGGACAGCTCGGTCCGAAGCCTCGGCTTGCGTCTCAGTCCTGCGGAGCCAGCCATCGGCGTCCCCACCCTCTTCCCGGTTGAGCGGCTCGTCGGTCGTCAGACCGGAGCCGAATACGCCGAGCGTTCTCTCAGGACGCCGGCGTCGCGCCAAAGCGCCTTCGGCTGCGCTCAGCAGCCGTTTCCCGGTTTGGCCCACAAACCGGTATCTTGTCAACCAATATCTAATACACTGAATGTTAGATGCTCAGGGCACGAAGGGCGCACGCGTCTGAAAGAGCTGTCCGAAGGAACTCTCCAACCTTATGGCGCGCAGTGCCTTCCATAAGCTCCCGATTGCGGCAATACCGCAATATGGCACTGCCGCGTTGTCTCATGTCGCGATTGCCGAACCACCCAAACACGGAAACACCGCGACTGGACAAGATCGCAATCCCGCAGAATGCGAACCCATCAATACCGTAACAACCGCTTCCGATATCGCGACAATGACGCAGCACCGCATTTGCGAAATGCCCGATTGGCCCATCAGCGCCTTGCGGCAAGGCGGCAATCGCGATCTACCGAAAAGAGATAATGCGTGATTGCCGAACGTTCATTATTTTGTATGTTGTCGTTCCACACACTAATTAGCGAAGCGCCGAACGGAGGTCCAAGTGCCAAGCATTTTCGCCGTGGCAAACCCGAAGGGTGGGAGCGGCAAGACGACCGTCGCGATCATCCTCGCCGGCGAGTTCGCCAAGCACGGCTATTCGGCCGCCATCGTCGATGCCGATCCGCAGGGGTCGTCTTACCAATGGCATGCGTCATCGATCGCGCGGGGCTTGAGCCCGCAGGGCGTGGACCTCGTGCGCGCGCCTGATGAAAAGGCCCTCGCCCCGGCGATCGATCGTCTGGACGGCTACGACGTCGTCGTGATCGACACCCCCGGCTATTATGGCGACGTCCTGATTCAGGCGACACTGCGAGCTGATCTCGTCGTCTTGCCTTGCAAGGTGCACACCTTCGATGCCTCGCAGGTCGTGCGCACCATCCGCAATCTCGAACAGCATGCGGCCAGTTCAACGCTGCCGATGAGCCAGCATCGCGTTCTGTTCAACGAATATGACAGCCTCGACAGAAACACCCGCCCCCTCAAGGAGGTCGTCGCCTATTTCGATGCAGAAAAAGTTCCCGTCTGCGCCAATGCCCTGTACCGGCGCGTCACCTATCGCACCATGACAAGTGGACACGGCACGTTGTACCAGATGAGCAACAAGGACGAATCGGTCCGCAAGGCCCGTTACAACGCCGATCAGGTCGTCCGCGAATTGCTCGCGGCAAGCCAGGGTGCCGGCGAGGGCGACAGCGCCGCATGACGGATCCCGCCTCTGCAGAGAAACCCGATCGTCCTCCCCTGCCCCGCGACGCGTTCCGCGCTCATCGCGTAAACACGGCGCCGACCGATACCCCCGCGGCAAAGCCGGTCGTCGTGACGCCTGCGTATGAAGATCAGGTCGCCGCGCCAGTAGCGCATTCGACGTCGACGGATAGCGCGTCCGCACGCACGCCGTCGCGCCCTCAGAAAGCCCGCGATCGAAATCCATTCGATGCCTATGGCGAGCGATCCTCATCGCGACCTTACGCGTTGCGCTTCCCCGATGCGATCGACCTTGTGGTCCGTCAAATGGCCGCCGAGGAGCGAACACATCCGCTTCGAATCATCGACCGCATTGTCTACGACCACCTCAAACGGATCGGCCGCTTGCCGCCGTCGCGCGAAACCTGACAGAGATGTCCGCGCTGAGGCCGCATGTTCGCGGCCACGCGACGCACCAAATGAGGGAAGCGACACAAGCAGGATCACCTTTACGAAAAGTCGTCCGGGAAGGAAGATGAGGGTGGGTCTCTGTCACGGGCAGCTTGCCCTTGCCGCCGAAGCGCCATGAGCATCGGCCAGACCGAGAATTTGCCCGCTGCGGCGCGCCGGGCCAGGATTCGGAGATAGCCTCCTGGATTCTTGATGGCGTTGCCCCGTTGCAGAATGGCCGAGAGCACTACACTGGCTTGTCCATCGCCCATTGCGATGCGGGCTTCCTCCCAGGCGCTTGGACTAATGCCGAGCATGGAACGAACGGTGGATGCGGTCGCAATGAGATCCTGCGGGGTGCGGATGCCACCGCGCGCATAGTCGACGATGTCGGGACAGAGTTCGACCACCATGCGAATAGGGATTGCGCTGGCGGTTCGAGCGTTGCTGGGGTCAGCCATCTCATGGGCGCCCGGTGCCGGGTCAGGTTCGGATGAACTAGGCTCCTCCGGGCTTGAGTTCTGAGTCCGATCGGCCG